>DAOVYU010000329.1 GCA_030635465.1 Bacteroidales bacterium
CCCCTGTAACCATATTTCGTGTATATTGAACATGACCAGGTGTATCAGCAATAATAAACTTACGCTTAGGTGTAGCAAAATACCGATAAGCAACATCAATGGTAATACCCTGTTCTCTTTCTGCGCGCAACCCATCAGTTAATAATGCCAGATTGATTTGCTCATTTCCTTTTTTTATACTTGCCCTCTTAACTGCTTCCAGCTGGTCTTCAAAAATTGATTTACTGTCATACAATAATCTTCCGATCAAGGTACTTTTACCATCATCTACACTTCCAGCCGTTGTAAACCGAAGTAATTCCATATCCAGGTAAGCTTTGCTTGAAAATTCTTTATCTGTATTCATTATTTTGTTTGTGTCATTTTAAAAAAATCAAGAAAAAATGTTATTTAACTAAATTATTTTGCTCTGCGTTTTCAAACCTCGTTCAATGCTAAAAATATCCTTCTTTCTTTCTATCTTCCATTGCTGTTTCACTACGTTTATCATCAGCGCGCCCGCCTCTTTCTGTTATCCGGGTAGCTGCTATCTCTGCAATAATATCTTCCAGGTTATCAGCTGTTGAAAGTGTAAGTCCGGTACATGAGATATCACCAATGGTCCGGCATCTAACTTGTTTTGTTTCTACTACCTCATTTTGTTTCCTTTTCATAAATGGTGCCGCATCCAGCCACTGCCCATCCCTAAAAAAAACTTTCCGTTCGTGAGTGAAATAAAGGTCAGGTATCTCAATTTCATCAAGGTAAATGTATTGCCAAATATCCATTTCAGTCCAATTACTTAGTGGGAAAACCCTGAAATGTTCACCCATTTGTTTTTTACCATTGAAAATATTCCATAATTCAGGGCGTTGGTTTTTAGGATCCCACTGACCAAATTCATCTCTATGTGAAAAAAATCGTTCTTTTGCCCGGGCTTTTTCTTCATCTCGTCTTCCTCCTCCTAAAGCAGCATCAACTTTGTATTTTTCAATGGTATCAAGCAAAGTAGTTGTCTGCAACAGATTTCGACTTGCATTGTATCCTTTCTCTTCAGCCACCCTTCCTTTATCAATTGACTCCTGGACAGAACCAACTATTAATTTGGCACCAATTTTTTTCACTAATTCATCTCTGAAAATGATGGTTTTTTTAAAATTATGTCCAGTGTCTACGTGTAGCAATGGAAATGGGATTTTTGCTGGCCAGAAAGCCTTTCTAGCCAAGTGTACCATAACTATGGAATCTTTACCACCTGAAAAAAGCAATGCAGGATTTTCAAATTGTGCTGCGACTTCACGCATGATAAAAATAGATTCCGATTCAAGCTCTCTTAAATGATTAACATTATATTTCTTCAACATGGGTTGTGTTTACTTAATTGTTATTTTGTTTGATCAATGGCATCAGATATTCCATTACCTGGATTACTGATTCTTCTATTGTTTGTAAGTCTGTACGGACTTCAATATGTGCACTTTGAGGCAATTCAAAAGGAGAGTCAATACCTGTGAAGTTTTTAATTTCACCTTTTCTGGCTTTTGCATACAGACCTTTAGTGTCGCGTTGTTCACACACTTCAATAGGTGCATTAACATATACTTCAATAAAGTTTTCCTCACCAATTACATCAAGGGCCATATTCCTGATTTCCTCAGTTGGGCTTATAAAACTATTGATAATGATGATACCACAATTCATAAAAAGTTTGGAAACTTCTGCAATTCTACGGATATTTTCATATCGGTCAGCATCTGAAAAAGTTAAGTTATTATTGATCCCTGAACGAATATTATCTCCATCAAGTATCTGAGCCACATAACCTTTACTATACAAAGCCTCATCCAAATACTTAGCAATTGTAGTTTTCCCGGCACCAGATAATCCTGTCATCCAGATAACTTTCGCCTTTTGTTTCAATAATCTTTCTTTATCCTCTCGCTTTAATATTTTATCAAAAACAGGAAATATATTGTTATTTTGGTCTTTCATTTTTTAATAAATGTTTAATCATTAATTTTGGCGGGCAAATTTAGGTATTTTTTATGAATTTGCTTTTAGCGTTATATTATCAGAATCAAATTTGTATTACTACAATAAAAGATAAAGGTTATCTTTTTTAATAACATTTTATAGCAATTGGATATAATAATCATTTCCATAGTATTGGTATTTATCATTGTTTCTCTGTACACAGAGGTCATTGGTCCGGCATTTACTTTTTTGATTGGAATTATCATCCTGGGATTTTTTGGGATATTAACCCCTAAAGAAATCTTGAATGGTATGGCCAATGAGCAAGTTGCGGTTATCATTTTACTTTTACTCGTTGGAGATATTATTCGAAAAACAGATATTATCGACTGGCTCTTTGACAAGTTTTTCCGAAATACCAAAACATATCGAGGTTTTTTAGGAAGAATGATTTTCATAGTTGCCGGATTTTCCGCATTTCTTAATAATACTCCTCTGGTCGCCATTATGATGCCCTATGTTCATAACTGGAGCAAACGCAACAACATAGCCCCCAGCAAGCTGCTTATACCATTATCGTATGCAGCGATTCTTGGTGGATGCGCCACATTAATTGGCACTTCAACAAACTTGATCGTCAATGGAATGGTAACTGATCAGCTCATTATTCCAGGATTAGAGCCATTGGAACTGTTTGATTTTACGCTGGTGGGGCTTCCAATGATTATTTTAGGATCGGGATATTTGATGTTATTTGGAAATAAGCTGTTACCCTCAAAGCAGGATGCCATAACAGATTTCTCCGTAAAATCAAGAGAATACATGGTGGAGGCTCAAATCAAATCCAACTCCAGGATCATTGGAAAAACGATTGAAGAGGCTGGATTGAGAAACTTGAAAGGATTATATATTGTCGAGTTATCAAGAGGAAATCAGCATTTGTCTGCGGTTTCTCCCCTTGTCATATTAAAAGAAGGTGACCTGCTGGTTTTTGCAGGAGATACAGAAACCGTAGCGGAAATGATTAATACTGACCTCGGGCTTGGTCTTACGCAGGTTGGCATGTTTGCAAAAAGGTCAAATACGGCAGTCCTTGAAGTTGTAGTTTCACATAATTCTACACTCGTTTCCAAAACTGTACGCCAAACAGGCTTCAGGGGAAAATACGAAGCAGCTATCCTGGCCATTCATCGGAACGGAGAACGGGTTTC
>DAOVYU010000339.1 GCA_030635465.1 Bacteroidales bacterium
CTGTAATTATTTTATCATTGTCTCCTGATCCAGGTAAGTTGCCGTTCCATACATTTCCTCCAGTACTATGATGAAGGAAAATTACATGATAGTCATAGTTTCCATCAGGCATATTTTCTGCTCTTTTATTATTGTCAATAGTGTTGTTGCTACATTGAATCAAAGCAATAGTAATTACAATTATGCTAACTAATTTAACAACTATTTTTAAATTTTTCATGTTTAGATATTTTATTTTAATCATTGTTGGACACCAATATACAAATATTATAACAATTTCACTTGTAGATTGTTTGGTGCAATCTTACATAATTAAAACTTTGATTTTTTCCCGGCTGCATTAAAAGCAAGTTTTGTTTCAAAAACAACTTTTTGCGGAATTTTATGAGAAGCTAATTGCTCGGCACAATGTTGCTTGATAACTTCCTCTGAAAAATCATCCCTGTCAGCATCATTGATGAAAACCACAGCCTTCAATGATTCCCCTGTAATGTCATCTGATTCAGCAATGATACTACAATCAATAACACCGGGATAGGTTACAATTACCTCCTCAATTTCTTTAGGGCTGATTCGTATGCCCCTTACTTTAATGATTTCCTTTTGCCGGCTCTGGATATAAATATATCCATCTTCATCTACAGTCGCAATATCACCTGTGTGTAGCCACCCATTCTTAATTGTCTGTTTGGTTGTTTCTTCATCCTTATAATAGCCGGTCATGATATTACTACCTTTAGCAATGATCTCACCATCTTCTCCTGGTTTTACCAAATCACCATTTTCATTGACAACCTTTAACTCAATGCCTGGAATTCCTCTTCCAATGGAACCCAGTTTCTTTTTAAGTTCATCTGGAGGAAGGTAAGAAAGCCTCGCGGTAGCTTCTGTTTGGCCGTACATAACATAAAAATCAATTTTAGGAAATGCAGTAATGAATTCTTCAATAAATGCTTTATGCAATTTACCACCCGCTTGAGTTACATACTTCAATGTTGGAAACTCCGTTGTTTTAAAATCTTTGGTTTTTCTTAATAATATTTGAAAATGGCTGGGGACTCCGGCAAATCCAGTACATTTATATTTATTCAAGTCATTCAGAACACTTCCAATAAAAATGAACGAATTATTTAATACCACAGAACCGCCAACCCGTAAATGTGTGTGTAGCAACGAAAGTCCATAGCAATAATAAAATGGCATTACAACTTCAATGGTATCCTCCGAAGTTAAATTCAAATATTCAAGTATAGAATCTGTGTTTGCTATGATATTTTTATGGGAAAGCATAACACCTTTTTGTTCGCCCATTGAGCCAGATGTAAAAATAATTTCAGCTAGGTGATTCTCATCAAAAGTTACATTATCATCAACAATCTTTTGGTTGTTAGATTCTTCAATAATTGAATTTGTTTCATCATTATCAATTTTCTGAAACGAAAAATCTTCATATTTCTTCAGATAACGTTTTGAAACAAAAGCCAGTGTTGATCCTGTTTTAGATATAACATTCGACAAGTTTTCTGGTTCAATAGCCGGATTGAGTGGAACACATACATTCCCGGATTTGAATATCGCCAAATAAACCGTAATAAAAAAAACCGAATTCTCACTTATAACCAGGATATTATTATTTTCCCCAAAAGTCACTTTTATATATCCAGCCAATTTGACTGCATTTTGATAAAGATCCTCATAGGAAATTGTTTCTCGTGTACCAAGAACTAATTCTTTCTTCAGATTTGAAGAATTCAGAAAGAAATAATCAAAAACATTCATTAGCTAAGAGAATTAAACTCCAGGATACATGATTGGATGTGCCCTTAAGTAATCAGTTGTTTTCTTTTTTCGTGCAAAGTTGTTAAAAATGATTCCAACTTCTTTAGCGGTTTTTCCCATTACATCACCAACTTTTTTGTGGTCATATCCATTTTCAAAACCGTACCACATCAAATCCATCACATCGAATGGTAACTGATAAAAAAACTCTTCTTGCGTTTGCTCAGCACTATAAGTATCAGTTGTTGGTGTGCGTTCAATGATTTCTTTTGTGACTCCCAGATATTCAGCAAGTTGATAAACCTGGGTTTTATATAAACCAGCTAATGGATACATGTCAGAACCACCATCACCGTATTTTACAAAGAATCCCTGGTCAATTTCATGTTTATTTGCCGTACCCATAACAACATAATGCTTTTGTTCAGCATGGTAATAAACCATCGACATCCTGCATCGTTGTTTTAGGTTTGAGGCTGCAACTATTTGTAAATATTCATTGATAGGAATAATTGTGCTTCGTTCATTACCATCTTTATCATAAACTGTTAAATAAAATACTGGTGGCAGATTTTGATCTAATCCTGTCTGGTTTACACCAATTTTGGATGTGTCAGTTACCGGGTTAAAATCAGGAAATACACGTTGAATGGCTTCATCTCTACGTTCATAACATTTAAAGCCTTCCAAAGCAGGCCGAATGTTTTCCAGAACAGCTTCTACACCAAATTTTCTGGCTAACTTTTCAGCCATACTTTCACTATCAGGGCTCGAATCTTTTTCTGGCATCATAACTCCGAAAACTTTATCTGCACCAAATGCCTTAACAGCCAGAGCCATTGTTACAGAAGAGTCAATACCTCCACTTATACCTATTACTGCTCCTCTTCTTTTATACAGTCTAAATATATCATGAATCAATCTTTCAGATAACTGATTCACTAAGGATTCAATATCTTCAATTATTAAAATATCTTTTGAAAAAGGTTTTTTACTAGTCATATTGTTAAAACAATTAGTTAATAGTCTGATTGCAAATTTATACTTAATTAGAAGAAAAAAATAATTAAAGTTCAATGATCCGTTCAACTCTATTTCTTTTCAAATAGTTGCGAAGTATGTGCTGAATATCACGATGATCAGGAAATGATTTTATGTTTTCTCTTAATTCGGAAGGCGAAATGTTATTATTCATCTCAATATTTAAGAATCCGAATCCTTTGTATTTTCCATGCTCTACACAAACTATAGATTTTTCACCGTTTGTCCGGCCTTTGTCAATAACCAGATAGTCCTGTTTGTC
>DAOVYU010000162.1 GCA_030635465.1 Bacteroidales bacterium
CCAGTTCATTAAATTCCCAAATCACTTCTGGCCCTTCTTCTGGCCATTGGGTTAAAAGGTTAGTCTCAGGGTAAATGCCATTACGATTAGGCCCTCTCCATTGACTTATTTCATCTGGTGATATTTTTTCTTCTACAACAGCTGCCACTTTTTTATCTGGGCTTTTCTCAGTAGAAGAATTACACTGAATTAGAAAAAGACTAATAAATGAAATAGCCAAAATTGATTTAGAAGTTTTCATGGTGATTTTTGTTTTAAATGTTTTTGTTTTCTGAAATTGAATACACCATAAGTGCATTGTCATATCTAATATATAATTTCCCGTTATCAATTACTGGGTGGGCAATGTGGTCTCTTTTTACACCTGGAGCTTTAAAGGAGCTTACTATGTCGAAGCCATTTTGCTTGGGTTTTATCAGCGCGATATCGCCCTTATAAGAGTAACAATATATCATGCCATCAGCCGATATCACTGTACCCGGAGCAAATTCTTTGATCGAATCTTTAACTTTCCCGGTCTTCCAATCTACACAAGAGAAATGCCTGGTAGTGTAGTCTGTTCCATAAATATTTTCTCCAATCAGCATTACATCACCATGCTCTAAATCAAACAAGTTACTACGCCATACTTCTTCTATGCTTTGGCCGTTTTCATTTATCTTCATCATCACACTTCCATGTCCCCAGCCATTCATGGCAAAGATGTATCCATCGTTATAAACCGGAGTGTTACCATGAATTCCATGTGGAAAATTAAGATCATGACTCCAGATCAGATTACCATTTTCAGGATCAAGTGAAATAATAGAATTTGCAGTAATTGTGATAAGAAATTTCTTTCCATTTATCTCAATCATTCTGGGAGAGCAATATGCGCTGGGTTCACCATTGCCTGCGCTTTGCCAAATAACATCTCCATTTTTTGGGTTTAATGCAACTACATTGGCGAGTTCACCTCCGGGTGTGCAAAACAGTTTATCTCCATCTATCAGCAAGTTTTCTGTCATGCCGAAACGGACTTCACGGGCGAGGAATTCATTGTATAGATTTTTGGACCATAGCAGATCTCCATCTTCAATATTAAAACAAACAAGTTTCCCCAGTCCACTTAATACATATCCCAAATCATCATAAATTAATGGTGTTGACCTGGTGCCTGGGAAATTGGTAGTCCATGAAAATCCAAATTCTTTTTTCCAAAGCAATTTCCCTTCATGGTCAAGTGCAATGATGTAACTTGTTGAATCAAACATTCCAGTCGTGAAAATCTTCTTACGTGTCACTGCAACAGTTGAATACCCATTACCCAGATCTTCATATGTCCATAGTAGTTCCGGGCCTTCCTTGGGCCATTCAGATAATAAATTTTTATCCGGATAAAAGCCGTCACGGTTTGGGCCACGCCATTGGCTAATTTCCGTAGAACTTTGGTGGCATGAAAAAAAAAGTGGTATAAACAAAACAAATAGCGATAAGGTTCTCATGGTTTTTGTTTTTATAAGTTTTTATTGGCAATTGAATAGGCCATTAATGCACCTCCATGTCTTACATAAAGTATTCCTTTATGAATTACCAAATGAGACCAATGTGGCCCTTCGCCCAGGGGGACTTTGAAGGAACTGGTCACTTCGAATTTTTCGGGAGAGGCTTTTACCAATGCAATATTTCCGTTTTTCTCTTCATAACAATACAACATACTGTCGGCAGAAATTATTGATCCTTTATTCTCCCATTCCGTTTCGTATTTTACTTCTCCAGTATTCCAATCGAGACATACCCACCTGCCCATTCGATTGTTTTCCCAGTTGGATCCGTATATGTAGTCTCCCAATCGGACAACACCTCCATGATGAACGTCCAATTTATCACTAACCCATGAAAAATATGGTTTATCCTCTTCTTCTAAAAGTTCAACCATAACACATCGGTGATCGTATCCGCTGGTATGGAATATTTTTCCTTTATAAAACAAAGGTGTATTGGTTTGATTGTTTGCATGCCATTCACCAGCTGCAAAAACACCAATATTGAATTTCCATAATATATTACCACTGTCAGGTGTTACACCAAAAAGATAGGATTCGGTTGCGTTAATAATCATACTTTTCCCAGCCCATTCGGTGATCATTGGAGATGTGTATGAAGGCTTGTCTTTTAAACTTTCTGATTTCCAGATTAGCTCTCCAGTTTCCTTGTTAAAAGCAACCATAGTTGTTAAATTCCCACCAGGTGTATAGAATACTTTATCATCTACAAGTAATATGGATTCTGCAATTCCCCATCTTCCATAGGTTCCTTCAAATTTATTACTTGCTTTCACTGTCCAGATCAACTCCCCATTGATTGCATTCAGACAGGATACATCACCCAATCCGCTTGATACATAAAGTCGGTTATTCTCAACAGTAGGAGTACAGCGACTATGATTGAAAGAATTATCCCATGCTCTTCCATAAGAAGTTTGCCATTTTAATTTTCCATCAATATCCACAGCAATAACAACGTCCATTGAATCTTTCATCCCGGTAAAATAAACCAGGTTATTGGCTACGGAAACGGATGAATATCCTGGGGGAAGACTATCGACTGACCAGAGTAGTTCCGGGCCATTGGTTGGCCATTCTTTCAATAGTCCTGTTTCGTTGTATACACCGGTCCTGTCAGGTCCACGCCATTCTGCAATTTCCTGACTGATTACAAATTGAAAGGTAAATACAAAAGCAAGGCAAAGAGAAATTAACTTTTTCATATTTGTATATCGTTGTATTCTAATTTTTACAAAACAAAGATGATTAAAAAATCAATTGGACTCATTACATATTGCGTAAAGCCAAGATATTAAGCTTAGGCAATTGAAGATACAATAGCTGCAATTATTTTGCGATATTATACACCATTAAAGAAGTTCCATGCCGAACGTATAAGCGTTTGTTATGGATCACCAGGTGAGCCCAGTGTTGGTTTTCGCCATATGGTACTTTTACTTCACTAATAACACTGAATGAGTCCTCTTCTGGTTTCACCAATACTATCTTCCCCCTTTCATCATAACAATATAGGAGACCTTCAGCATAAATTGTGTTGCCTCTTTGCATGGATTTTGTAAAAAATAGTTCTTCACCGGTTTCCCAATCGAGGCAAATAAACTTCCTGCTATTGTGGCCAGCACCGTATAATTTTCCATCCAAATAAATAACTCCACCCATCTGGTTATCTAAACTGCTGTTTGCCCACACTTGGGATACAGCATTTCCATCATCTGAGAGTTTCAATAATATGCCCCCACAGCCATAACCACTGACAATATAAATGAAACCGTTGTGGTATATGGGCGTATTCGGGTGTACTGACCATTCATTAATGTGTTCATGTCTCCATAATAGTTTTCCCTCTGATGCATCAATGCCAAGCACAGAGTTTTCAGTCATTGTGACTAATAGCTTCCGGTCATTGTGCTTAATCAAAGCAGGAGAGTTATAAGCACTTTTTTCACCATTGCCAGGACAACTCCAAATCAGTTCACCATTATTACGGTTAAGGGCGATAACATTAGATTGCTCTCCTCCAGTGGTAACAAACAACATATCTCCATCCACAAGAAGGTTTTCTGTAACACCCCAGCGGATATTCCTTCCACCATTCTTCTCGAAAAGGTCTACGTTCCAGATATTTTCACCATTTTTTGAATTCAGACATAATAGTTTTCCAAAGGCGGTCATTATGTAAAGTTTCTCCCCGATGACAAGCGGTGTTGTTCGTACCCCATTCCAGTTTTCCGTCCATGATTTCCCCATCTCTACTTTCCAGATCAAATCACCTTTATGACTTAATGCAAACACATAGCCCTTGTCATCCAATGTGCCGGCTGTATAAATTTTCTCAGAAGTTACTGCTGCTGATGCATGTCCGTCGCCGAGGTCATCAAAATGCCATAGCATGCTTGGACCATTTTCCGGCCAGAATTTTAACAGGCCGGTTTCATTATATTTTCCATCGCGGTTCTCACCACGCCATTGCGATGTTTCCTGAGCAATAATAGTAAATGGTAAATTAACGAATAAAATGAAATAAAGTAATCTTTTCATAATGCTTGTTTTATAAACATGTAAAAATATAAATTATTAATTTTAATAATGACAAAAATTATACTTTTGAATGGAGTGAGTTTACGAATGGTGTATTTAACTTGATATAAATCATTAAGGTATTTAATTTTTGAGCCCACAATGGTAGTATTAACCTGGATGCCTGGAACGTAACAAAAATGTATAATTTATCATCATTTGTATTAAAATACCTGAAATACATATGCTGGAAATTGAATAGTACTTATTTTTCAAAAGTTATTCTTGGAAGTAAAAACCCTTTCGAATGGCTGTTAACCTTTACTTATGCTGATTCACCAGGGTAATTAGTTCCAATACCAACTTGCCTTTCACTAGTAAAGTGCATTTTCTCTGACCAAAATCCTTCATCGGTGACAAACCTGAGTGGATCATCATTTTTCAATTGGATAAAAGGATTGGGATCATATGGACGAATTGTAATACCTTCCAAAATGCTGATCTTGAATGAAACAGTTTGGTTAGTATGGATAATTTTAGAAAATATCCATACTTAAAGTTTGAGTACTATAACTTTTGTAGAAGTGCTAGGGGTTTTTGAACTGCTGCTCACCTATGAATTATATCGTTTTTTTCCTCCACGTCC
>DAOVYU010000273.1 GCA_030635465.1 Bacteroidales bacterium
ATCAATTAGTTAGTTTAGAGTTCTGAACATAGAACTCTAAACACAAAACTCTGAACCCTAAACACAAAACACTCAACTATTTAAGCCATTTATCCAGAAATGCAAAAAAAGTGCGTTGCCAAAGGATACCATTCTGAGGTTGCAATACCCAATGGTTCTCATCAGGAAAATGAAGATATTGCGCATTTACATCATTTAATATTGCTCCATTAAATGCCGTCATTCCCTGTGTAAATACAACCCTATAATCTAACTCGCCATGTATAATAAGAATAGGTGTATCCCAGTTTTGAATATACTTATGTGGTGAATGGGCATACGCTTCCTGAGCTACTTTATTATCCGTTTCCCAGAATGGTCCTCCTTTATCCCAATTTTCAAACCATATTTCTTCAGTTTCCAAATATTGTGCTTCTTCATTGAAAATACCATCATGAGCAATTAATGCCTTAAACCTTCCATCATGATTGCCGGCTAAATAGAACACAGCATATCCACCTGCACTTGCTCCAACAGCACCCAATCTGTTTTCATCAATAAAAGGCTCTTTAGCCATCTCATCAATGGCTGTTAAATAATCCTGCATACTTTTTCCGTGGTAATCACCACTTATCTGTTCCTGCCATGCCTGTCCAAATCCTGAAACACCTCTCCTGTTTGGTGCTACAATAATATAATCATTGGCAGCCATGATCTGATAATTCCAACGGTAATGGAAATTCTGGCTAAGCGGGCCCTGAGGTCCTCCTTTACAATATAATAATGCGGGATATTTTTTATTGGGATCAAAATTTGGTGGATAAATGATCATAGTTAACATATCTTCACCATCATGAGTTTTCATCCAACGTTCTTCAACATTTCCCATGGTTAGCTTTGCAAGAAGATCTTTATTCGTAAAAGTTATCTGTTCGGCACTTCCATCAGCAATATTAACAGCATAAAGTTCTGTAGGCATCGACATAGAATTACGAGAAGCAATCAATTGCTCGCCCGCATAAGCTACACTGCGGTAGTCATACATACCTTCAGTAAGTTTTTCGATGGTTCCACTTTCGAGGTTGTTTTTGTAAATCTGGAAAGTTCCATGCCAGTTGCTGGTAAAGAAGATGGCATCACTTTCTGCCGACCAACATAAGCTCCCTGCATTTTGATCAAATCCTTTTGTAGCATAAATTTTTTCTCCGGTTTCCAGGTTCATTATAAAAAGTCTGTTTTGATCAGATTCATAACCATCCCTCTCCATGCTTTCCCAGGCAACAAATTTACCATTGGGTGAAAACAATGGAGCTACATCAAATCCCATCATCCCCTCGGTGATATTTTTTGTTTCACCAGTTTCGAGATAATAAAAATAAATATCCGAGTTAGTGGATAAGGTGGCTTCTTTTCCGGTTAATTTCTTCCATGTCTAAGCTATGATCTAGCTTACAGGGTTCCTATCCACTTGCTCAATACCGCCAAATGGTTTTAATGGCGACTGATAAGTTTCTCCTTCCAGGATATCTTTTTCGTTCCAAACCTTTGTGCCGTCATAATTAGCATAAAACACATGGCTGTAACTTTCCACCCAATGATCCCAATGCCTGTACATCAGGTCATCCATCAGTTTACCACTGGCTTTGGGCAAGCCTTCATATAAGTCTGCAAACTTATTTTCGATGGGGACTTCTTTTGTAAATAAGATCTTTTGTTGGTCAGCCGCATATTTAAATCCGGTTATACCTCCATCAATGTCAGAAATTTGAGTGCGGGTACTTCCATCCGGGTTCATTTCCCACAATTGAACAGAACCACTTTCAGATGATAAAAAACCAATTTTTTCACCATCGGGTCTCCAAACCGCATTAAACTCACTTTTGGATGAATGGGTTAATTGCCGGAAATTTCCTCCATCAATATCAACCGCATACAATTCGCGATTGCCGCTGTTTTGATCTATAGAATAATAGGAAACACCATACATTACTGTATTGCCATCCGGTGAGACTTCCTGCCCACTTACACGGCCAAATGCCCAGAGTACTTCAGGTGTCATTCTATCTGATGTAACTTGTACATCAGGTTTTCCGATTATAACAGATGATTGTTCTTTTTCCTTTGGAGAATTTTCTACCGAAGATGTACATGACCAAAGAAACAATCCGGATACGATTAAATAAAGAACTACAGATAAACTTTTCATGGGATAAAATTTTAAATTCGTTGAATCCTTTTTTTTGCTAAATTATAAAAAAAGGAATTCTTATTTTGATTCTGCATCATTTTTCTCTATTTCCTTTACTTTTTCCAAAATCAAATAAACTATTAATCCCATTTAGGCATAATCATTCTCATTTGTGAATTTTTTCCAAAATATGGAAAAAATCCGTAACCCTTTGTTATAGGCCAAGTATAAACTAAAGAATTTGAAAAAGTTTTAATTACCAATCAAAAATGTATTAAAAATGAAAGAGAATTATCGATCAATTTCCATTCTGATCTTTTTTAACGTATTAATCATCCTTCTTTTAAGTCTACAATCAAAAGGAAACATTTCCTCAGCACTTCCGGAAACAGATGATGACGATGATAAATATAACAAAGGTGTAACAGTTTCTCCTTCACATATGAAATTTAATGTGGATATGGGGAAAATGAAAACAAAAACAATAAAAATTACTAACTACACCGAATCAAAACAAAAGTTCAGGGTTAAATACAATGATTTTGATATCAGCACAGATGGCAAGAGTTCTTTTTTGGAACCAGGCACAAGTAATTATAGCCTATCGGAGATGATAAGTATCTCCCCAACCTTCATCGAACTTGAACCAGGATCTGCAAAAGAAGTCTCAATAACCATAACAGTTCCAGGTGGTGGAGAAGAAGTGGCCAAAGCTGCATGGGGAGTAATACTCATTGAGCAAGCCGAGGAAAAGAAAGTATTGGATCCAGGCAGTCAGGGAAGTGAGACCATCGCATTTGGTATAACTCCTATATTCTCATTTGGTGTATGGATTTATCAAAATCCACCTTATGTAGTGAATAATCATGTGGATATTACAGACTTTATATATGATTCAGAAAGCGATCAAAAACTATTGATCTTAAAGGTTAAAAATCAAGGTGATGGTATTGCATTCTGTAAAGCATATGTTGAGCTTACAAACCTCAATACTGGAAAACAAAAATCACTGGGTGGGCAAAACTATACTCTACTACCCGGATACACTTTGATATCTTCATCTATGATGGCCTGTATAAATTGTTCCTTTTCATATGATCGAATGGTATTAAAATGACCGGATGATTGATTAATGGATTTCTGAACTTTGACAATCTCCTTTGCTTTTATATTTATTACTGAACTATCTTCTAAATTTCTTTGCATAACATGGACACCTTGTTCGGATATCTGGTTCAGGCTGTCGATATATTTCATCTGCTCCTTAAATAGCTTCATTTGCATCTCATATTCTGTCTCTTTGGGCTTGGAATTTTTTATTTTTCTGGAAGTTGGTTGATATGTTTTAGTGCGCTCTTTTACCTGGGTCATAAAGTCTTTTCTGGTCCCTTCAACAATTGCAGTATTCACTGAATCAACCAATACTTTTTCTTTTGGAGAAAGGCCGGAGTCATCTTTTTCCTGAAGATCAATTTCCTTCATTGCCGAAAAATCCTTGTTG
>DAOVYU010000166.1 GCA_030635465.1 Bacteroidales bacterium
CAAACAATAACTTATGTCAAATAATATTTTCAACACTAAGGACTTATCTCAAATATCGAACAGGGGATCTGACCTACAGACAGTTGAACAACAAATAGAGAATTTTAAAAAAGGTTTTCCATTTTCTGATTTACAAAAAGCTGCTACCATTGGTGATGGTGTATTTCAACTTACAGAAAAAGAATTAGATACCCTTAAAGCTTATTATAACAAGAACGCTCCTTTAAAAAAAGTGTTGAAATTTGTTCCTGCCTCCGGTGCTGCTAGCAGAATGTTTAAAAACCTATTTAACTATCTTGAAGAGTTACAAGATGGTAGTAAATCAAAGTACGAACTTTTAGCTGATAAAGGTTTTAATAGTGTTTCTAATTTTATATCTAATATTTCAAAATTCGCATTTTTTAATAGCCTGGAAGATTCACTTAATAAAGAAGGAAAAAGTATTGAATCAATTCTGGAAAAAGAAGATTATGCCATCCTGATTGATTATTTATTAAATAAACACGGATTGGATTATGGGTTGCTTCCTAAAGGGCTTTTAGAATTTCACCGATATTATGATGTAAGCCGCCTGGCTATGGAAGAACATCTCGTAGAATGTGCTTTTTATAGTCGTTCTGAAAACGATTGGGCTCTTATACATTTTACAGTTTCACCAGAGCATTTGGAAAAGTTTAAAGAAGAATTGAAACAGATTCAAAATATATATGAGAAAAAATTTGGAATTTCTTATGATGTAAATTTTTCTACTCAAAAAAAATCTACAGATACCATTGCTGTTGATATGAAAAATAATCCTTTTCGGGAAAAAGATGACAGTTTATTATTCAGACCGGGAGGACATGGAGCATTGATTGAGAATCTGAACGACCTTGAAGCAGACCTAATTTTTATTAAAAACATTGATAATATTGTTCCTGACCGACTGAAGGAATCCACTATTTTATACAAAAAAGCAATTGGAGGACTACTATTAAAACTCCAGGAAACGATATTCAAATTCCTGAAAGAACTCGAAAGTACTGGTTCCTCTGACAATATAAATCAAATTATACAATTTACTCAAAAGGATTTAAATATAAATTTACCGCTTGATTTTAACAGCAAATCAATTGAAGAAAAAAGGGCATTTTTATTCAGCCATTTAAATCGTCCTATCCGGATTTGTGGAATGGTAAAAAATGAAGGTGAACCCGGTGGCGGTCCATTCTGGGTAAAAAACACAAAAGGTGAGACTTCGCTGCAGGTAGTTGAATCTTCCCAGGTAGATGCTGATAATAGGGATCAATTGAATATCATGAAATCAGCAACTCATTTTAATCCGGTTGACCTTGTATGTGGAACAAAGAATTATAAAAACGAAAAATTTGATTTGCATAAATATGTTGATCCTGAGACAGGGTTTATTTCTATCAAATCAAAAGACGGTAAAAACTTAAAAGCACAAGAATTACCAGGATTATGGAATGGAGCAATGGCAAACTGGATAACGATCTTTGTTGAAGTTCCGGTCGTAACATTTAATCCTGTAAAGACAGTAAACGATTTATTAAGAGAACAACACCAATAGAATAAACATTTACACCATGGAATATCAAACACAACTGCTTGTTGTAATGATATCATATATGACCTTACTAATTCTGTGGGGTTTGTATCAGGGAAGAAAAGTTAAAACCAATGCTGATTATGCCATTGCAGGTAGAAATCTCCCGGGTTGGGTTGCTGCCTTATCAGAACGTGCTACAGGAGAGTCTTCCTGGGCATTATTGGGCTTACCCGGAGCTGCCTATGCAACCGGATTGATGGAGGTATGGACAGCAATCGGATGTGTTGCAGGGATCATTTTCGCCTGGGTTGTTCTAGCCGGGCGACTACGTGATGAAGCAGCTAAATATAAATCAGATACATTCATGGATTACATTGCTCAAAAACATGGTGATGCTGGAAAGTGGATAAGAATTGTTGGAAGCTTTACCATTGTTTTCTTTTTTTTCTTTTATGTAGGGGCTCAAATATTAGGAGGAGGAAAAACATTAGAGAACATTTTTGGGATCGACCGTATGTACGGAATGCTTCTGGTAGTTTTATTTGTTGTTCCTTATACTATCTACGGGGGTTTCCGGAGTGTCACTTATACCGATGTGGTCCAGGCAATAATTATGATCATTACACTAATTGCAGCTCCAATTGCCGGTATCATTTACTTATCGAACCAACCGGAAGGCTCCTTGTATGCTTCTTCCATTTCAGAGGCTTTATCAAAAGCCGGGGAAAGCTACAACACAATGGCGGGTGGTGCCAATTTAAAAGAAGGTTCGCCATTAGCTGGTTTTTTAACAAATATATTCCCAGATTCTATGAATATGGTTAATGGGTTTGGCTCCGGAATTATTATTGCAGGTGCTTTTTCCTGGTTTTTCGGATACCTGGGAGGTCAACCTCAATTAACTATGCGTTTTATGGCCATTAAAAATCCAAAGCAAGCAAAGCAAGCGAGAAACATTGGAGTGATATGGACAATCATAGCCTATATCGGGGCATTAATGATTGGTTGGATTGGAATTGCTATGTTTGGCCCGAACCAACTTAAAGATCAGGAAACTGTCATGCCTGAAGTTTTAACAACCTTGTTTAATCCGTTTATTGCAGGTATTTTGATAACAGGTGTTTTAGCCGCCATCATTTCTACGGCAAATTCACTATTAATCCTGTCTGCTACTGAACTTTCAGAAAACCTCATCAAGCCATTAAGTAAATCATCACAAAGTTCAAAAAATGCCTTACTACAATCAAGGATTGTTACAGCCACCTTATCGGTTATTGCACTATTACTGGCCTATTTTATACAAGGCGACCTTATCTATACCATTGTGGGATATGTATGGGCAGGTATTGGAGGTACTTTTAGTATTGTTATTATGTTCTCACTTTTTTGGAAAAAATTTCATGGAAAGGCAGCATTGATGACAATTATTTCTGGAATGTTATTTACCATAATATGGGTGAGTACAGGCTTAGACCAAATTATCACTTCAAGGATATTAACTTTTGTTGTTGCCGGTATTATTGCAATTGTTTCAACCTTATTAATTCCAAAGAAAGTAGAAAATTAACAACTTAAGAATGAATTTTAGAGTTCTGTTTTTCGCGGTAAAGTAATTGCCTGTTAAATTATACAAGAAAACATTATATTTTCTTTTCCAATTCAAAAAATTATCTGATCTTTGCACCCCATTTTAAAAAATTGGGATTTAGTATTTAACAATTTAAAATTCAACACTTAAAAATTATTAATGTATGCCAACAAAAATTAGACTGCAGAGAAGAGGTAAAAAAGCTCAGCCTTTTTACCACATCGTAATTGCGGATGGTCGTGCACCACGTGACGGAAAATTTATTGAAAAAATTGGCACTTATAATCCGTTAACAAAACCTGCCGATGTCGTTATGGACTTTGACAGGGCACTTTACTGGCTTCAAACCGGTGCTCAACCAACTGACACAGTACGAACTATTTTATCTTACAAAGGAGTCCTTTATAAAAATCACCTTGCAAACGGTGTAAAAAAAGGAGCTTTAACACAAGAACAAGCTGATGCCAAATTTGATGGCTGGCTGAAAGAAAAAGAAGAAAAGATCGAAGGAAAAGTTAAGGAGGTTGAAAGCGAAGAAAGAAATGAAGCTAAAAAACGTTTGGACGCTGAAAAGAAAATTAATGAAGACCGGGCTAATGAATTAGCTGCTAAACGCCTTGCTGTATTAAAAGCAGAAGAACAAGCTAATGCACCTGAAGAACCAGCTACTGAAGACGCAACTGCTGAAGTAGCTGTTGCCGAAACAGAAGAAAAAACTGAGGACACTCCTGTTGAAGAAAAGACTAAAGAACCTGCTGCTGAAGTTCCGGTAGAAGAAGTAAAAGAGGAAGTGAAAGAAGAAAAGAAAGAAGAGAAGGTTGAAGAAGTGAAATCTGAGGAAAAAGTTGAGGAACCTAAAGCTGAAGAGAAAAAGGAAGAACCTAAGGCTGAAAAAAAAGTAGAAGATCCAAAAACTGAAGAGAAAGTCGAAGAGCCAAAAGCAGAAGAAAAAGTAGAAGAACCTAAGGCTGAAGCTCCAAAGGAAGAAAAGAAAGAGGAAAAAGCAGAAGAGAAGGAAGCAGACAAAAAGAAGGCTGAATAACGATTAATTCAGTCATTATGGATAAGAAAGATTTCTACTTTCTTGGTAAAATAACTAAAACATCAGGGTACAAAGGTAGCCTGGTGTTTTTTTTTGATGTTGATGATATTCATAAGTACACCGATCTTGAAGCTGTTTTTATTGATATGCGTGATGAACTGGTTCCTTTTGCAATTCACAACATTGGTTTCAAATCTGCTAAAAGTGCCATTGTCCAGCTGGAAGATATTAAAGATGAAGAATCTGCTATTGCATTGGTTGGACATGAATTGTATCTTCCGCTCTCTTTTTTACCCAAGTTGGAAGGGAATCGATTTTATTATCATGAAGTAATTGGGTTTAAGATGATTGATAAAAATATTGGTGAGCTAGGTACCGTAAAAGAGATCCTTGATCAAAGCAGCCAGGCAATATTGGTAATTGAGTCTAATAGTGAAAAAGAAATCCTTGTCCCTATTATCGATGATATCATTA
>DAOVYU010000040.1 GCA_030635465.1 Bacteroidales bacterium
AATATAAAATCCATTATTTATCAATCGGTATTATAATTGCCAATCGATTTCTACTTGAAGGGTTTGCCTTAAGTAATTATTTGTTTTGGAAAATGGTTTACTTCCGAAAAATCCCCGGTCAGCAGAAAATGGTGAAGGGTGCGCGGATTTTATTATAAAATGTTTTTCTGTATCAACTAAAGTTTCTTTGTTTTGGGCATATTTTCCCCATAATATAAAAACCAGCTTTTCTTTTTTTACAGATAAATTAGAAATTACTGCATCTGTAAAATTTTCCCATCCTTTATTCTGATGTGACCCTGCCTGGCTAGCTCTGACCGTTAAGGTTGCATTTAGCAATAGTACACCTTGTTTTGCCCATTTCTCAAGGTTTCCACTTTCAGGAACAGGGTAAGCAAGATCATTATATAATTCTTTAAAAATATTTTGCAAAGAAGGAGGTTTACGAATGTTATCCTTTACTGAAAAACAAAGTCCGTTTGCCTGTTTATGCCCATGGTATGGGTCCTGGCCTAAAATAACAACTCTTACATTATCAAAGCTTGTAAAATTAAATGCAGCAAATATTTCCGGGCCTGGTGGGAATATGGTATATTTCTTTTTTTCATCAACAAGAAATGATTTCAATTCAAGAAAGTAGCCGGCATTAAATTCATCCTTGAGTATCTGCTTCCAACTAGTTTCAATATTAGGATTAATTTTAGTCATGAATAAAAAATCTTGAATTAGGGGTGTAAGTAACTAAATTACAATAATTACGTACAAATTTAAGTTTTACTAAACAAAATGCAATAATTCTGAAATAATTATATCTTTGTAAACCTTCTTAATAAAGAAAAATGAAAAAAGTTATAATCCTAATACTGGCCTTTATTACAATCGGAATAATAATGATATCATGTAAGTCGGCAGAAAAGTGCCCGGCATACGGTGAAGCAAAGAAATTTCAGATTGAACAGCGATATTAGTCGTTTCTCACCAGAGATTATTCAATATCCTATAAAATATATATTTATCGAATTTCGTTATTTGATAAATATTTTTTATTTTTATCGGCTCTCAGTTCAGCCGGGATAGCATGCAATATATAAAAGGCACAATACTTATTTTTACTATTTTTTTGGTTAGTAGTCAATTACAAGCACAAATTGAAAGTGCAATTGATACTTCTAAAAACATTTTGCTTTTTAAAGAGGCAAGTGGCGGTTTATTGCTGCATACTCAAGGCTGGGGGCTTAAATTTAGCAAAGGATATAATAAAACGGCTTTCAAAAAACGAATGTTGGTTTTTGAGTTAGTCGAAATGCAATCACAAAAGCAGATCCGTACCATTAATCCCTATTTTACCAATTCTAAAAGTTATATTTACGGGAAGTTAAACTCATACTTTATTATAAGAGCTTCTTATGGAATACATCGATTATTGAATAGGAAACCTTACTGGGGTGGTGTGGAATTGCGTTTTTTTTACATGGGTGGGGTTTCATTGGGCTTTGCTAAGCCGGTATATCTATATATTTTAAAACCTTCTCCTATATTTTATGAATACACTATTTCAGAAGAAAGATATGACCCTGAAGAGCATTTTGTCGACAATATTTTTGGGCGGGCATCATTTACTAAGGGTTTTAATGAAATAGGTGTTTATCCAGGTTTTCATGTTAAAGTTGGGTTGGATTTTGATTATGGTGTTTATCGAACAAAGGTTAAATCATTAGAAGCTGGGGCAACCCTTGATATTTTTCCTCGTCCTGTTCCTATGATGGCTTTTAACGACCCGAATTATTTTTTCCTTACGCTGTATTTGAATTTTAATTTTGGAAAGCGTTATAACTAAAAAAGGACAGTTTTTCAACCGTCCCTTTTTCATTTCAATTTAAGTATCTTATTTATTTATCAATGACCAGTTTCTCTGTATATACTTTACCTTCTGACTGAAGCCTGATAAGGTATAATCCGTTGTTCAACTGATCCAGGTTGATCGTTTTCTTAGCCAATCCCTGGTTGAATGTAAATGTATTCTCCAGTACTGTTTTACCTAGTAGATCCATTATTGAAACATTAATCCTTTTTTGACCATAGGTGTTGAGTTCAATTGTCAACAAGCCATTGGTTGGATTTGGGTAGATTGCAATATTTTCTTTTTCTAAAAATAGATCGCCATAGCCCTCAGTCTCCATGGATAAAAATGTTCTGGTTTCACTCCATTCTGTTGTATCACTATCCCAATAAGACCTTACTTTCCAACTGTAATGTGTTCCAATATCCAAAGTTTTATAAATTTGGAAAAATGAAGTATCTGTAGATTCTGTTTCCATAGTACTGTTATCCTCAGACCAATAATGTAATTCATATTGTTCAGAACCATTGATGTATTCCCATTTTAAAAGGGGTTCAAATCCAGCAGTGTCTCCCTCAGCAGGACTAACCAAATTCACCGTATTAATTATTTCAAAACTTCTAACTTCTGACCAGCTGGTTGTATCCAATAAATGAGCTGCAGCGGTTCGCCAGTAATACATACCACCAAAAGACAATTGAGGCAGAAGTAAAGTATTTGAAGAAGTAAATCCTGCTATACATGGAAATGTAAAATCCGGATCGATACATATTTGATATACATAAGATTCAACACCTGAAATTACTTCCCATTCAAGTTCAGTTGTAACATGCTGATCGGTAGCAGCATCTTCCGGAGAAACTAAACTTACTCCATCTACGGTCATAAACGACCAGACTTCTGACCATTCACATATATCTTCTGCATGTTTGCCTCGGACTTTCCAATAGTAAGTAGTATCAAACAGCAGATATTTTGCATTCAGATAATAATAGGCAGTGTCATCTGGAAAGGTTCCAAATGCAACAGAATCAGTAAAATCAATTGTTGTAAAATTAGTATCAAGGCTAAGTTGAACCTCATAATATGTAAGTCCTGTAATAACATTAGGTCCTTTTCTATTGCTCCACGACAATTTCGTATCAGGTACAATTCCAGTACTTTCATTCGCAGGATATTGTAAAGCAATATCATTCATAACGGTAAAGCTGTTTATGCTTGACCAGCCACTTTCACCAGTATCATCTTCAGCCTTTACTCTCCAGAAATAGGTTTCTCCAAAGGTTAGGTTCTCAGTTTGATAGGCTGATGTTTGAACGTTTATTTCATCAGGACTTTGAAACTGATCATTTGTATCAATTTGGACAGTGTAAGTAACCATCCCAACTCCATTAACAGCATACCAATCTAGTTCAACATTGGCCATTTGATTTATAGCTGCACTATCAGGAGATTTTAATTCAGGAGGTAAAACATCCGTTTGGGCTATTAAACCAATTGAAAGAAAAGTGAACAGGACTAAAAAAAGTAAATTTTTCATCACTCTATTATATTTTAATGATAACTTGATTTCGTTTATATAATTATTTTACAATGATCAGCTTAGCAGTACTAATTTCATTTCCTGCAACCATCTTCACTAAATACGTACCTCTTACTAATGTTTGTGTATTTAGTTGAATAGTTTGACTTCCCTGACTAAATCCTATCTCATTTGATTGCTGTAGTAGTTTACCGCTTAAGTCATATATGCTAACCTGAACAGGAGTGCTATTTTTCAAATCGAATGATATTGAGATTAAATCACCGGCAGGATTTGGATATATTGATAAAGCACCAATATTAGCAGATCCACCGTTGGCTGGATTTTCTTCTACACCAACTTTGCCATAGGTCTCATCCCTGAAAATCCCCCTGCCATGTGTTGCTACATATATCATCCCATAGTTTTTAATTGCCGGATATATTTCCCATTTCGTAAGTCCTGTTCCCGGATCTACTTGCGAAAGGGAAAAGCTCGTTTTTGAATTGGTTTGCTGTTTCATTGCTAATACTGGTATTTTTCCTATACTACCTGAAGCATCGTACCATGCTGGATTTGCAGCAGTAATATTTTCTGTCATCCAGATACCCTCTTCAGTACCAACGATGGCAATATTATTTTCAGGGTCCATTTCCAAAATAGAAGAATATAACGGCATCTTAGGCAAGTCACCTTGTTTTAATTCAAATGTTGGTACATCGCTCAGTGCATTGTTTGAATAATATACATATTCAGTGTTACCATAGTTACCCAAAGTAACCAATACATTATTTGCGTCATTTGGATCAACAGATACAGATGTGATTACCTGAGTGTTGTCTTCTGTAACTACTAGTTCAGTTGTTGCTATGATACAATTGGGACTGCTTATATCTGCAAGTTCTTCATTGTATGCCAATGCAATATTTGAGATTCTGAATAGCCTTCCTTCAAAACTTCCCACGAATAAATAGTTTCCATCTCTGGAAGCCGCAATAGAGCTTGGATTTTCTTCAAAACCATTGTTGTTATCATTTGATATAATGAACCATTCAGGATCCACATTGAACCTAATTGCCTGTAATGTCATCCATACTTCATCTTCTAAAGCCATGAAAAATTTAGTAGATATAATATCCTGTACCATAATTGAATCACCTGATTCCAGTGCTTCTGGAAGAATGTAACCAATGGGATGTCTGTAATTATTACTTCTTGCTATAATGGTATCATTTGCTTCATGATGTTCTGTAGCATAATATTTTACAGAATCCCTGCTGTTTAAATTATTATAATCTTCCCATAATAGCATTGGTGTTAAAAAATTATTGTTGTCAGGAGTTACATCTACAAAAAAGTTAGTTGAATAATCGTATCCAAGGGTTTCTGATCGTCTGGTTCTGTCAACCAAATCATCATCTGTTGGTAGTGGACTTTTTGTGTAAATAGAAGTAGGATCAATATCATCATCATTTGGATAATTTACCCGGATATTCGAAACGGAAATATATCCACCATCAGTACCCTCAGGAAACTTGGTATCTAAGTTAGCTGGTCGCCACATATCTTCACCTTTCATAGGTGAATTACCAGTTCCTCGGATGTATTGGGTTCCATTATCCTGTGTACCACCAAAAACTTCATATGGATATGAAGACGTACCTACAGTGTAAAATTGTGTAACATTATAATTCTTATTTTTTGCAGCGAAATAATAGAGGAATCCATCATAGCTTACTGAAAAGACACCACCATCTGTCCCTGCATAAAACTGATTGTTGTAACCAGGCCGGAATTCATAAACATGATGGTCAACATGACAATATACTATGCTGAATATTCCATTATTATTAATAAGAAACGTAGCATCCCCAACTGATTTTTCTTCCCATTGATAAAAACCGGTTTCAGCTACTTTAAGACCTTCCCACATATTAACACCTCCAGCCAGTATTCTATAAGGATCATTCGGAAATACCTTTAAGGTATTGTTATAATCACCCTGGTAATAATAATTTACTGTATTATCCTTAATGTACATGTAGCCAAGGATATTAACTGTATTTGTTCCACCTGGAGCAATTGCTCTCCATGAATTTCCTTTATCCTCAGATATATACACTCCGAAAAGGCTGTTTCTATAAGGACTGGAAGATTTTGCTGCCATGGCGTATACGATATTCTGATTTGATGGGGCAATAGCAAAAGAAAGTCGGCCAGTATTGTCACTTGATGGATAACCAGTTATTGGATTGAATGTTTCATTAATAAATAAATAATCGGTATGCCAATTGCTTACTTCGTTAGAAGCACTGGTTGTTTCATATAACACATTATCAGATTTATCCTTAATAATGATATCAGTAACAAAATTTATATTGTCTTTCCTTATATAATCATTGTTATCAGGATATATAGAGCGGTTGACAAACTTTTTAGGATCTCCACTTTCTGAAACATAAATAAATCCATTGAAAGTTGCTATGATCCAGCCATCATCACTGATATCAACATCGTAAACATTTCCATACTCCTCAAATTCTCTATATTCACTGTAAGTTGATTGTGTACTGGTAGTATCATTCTCCAGGATGTCAACAGTTACTGAGGATTCCCCATAAATTTCAAGTTCGCCTTCAATGATTTCAAAACTATCGCAAACAATAATAGAATCTCTATGAATCATTCTGTTAATAATCGCACTATCCAGTTTGTATTTACAAACAGATGACCAGCTTTCTGCATTTTCAACAGGTAACGAAGCATAATGTAAGCTGGATTGCGTTGCTGCAAATATTCGGTTATTGTTTTTATCTATTTTTAATTTGTTTACATAGGCAAAATCGATCTTATATTTTGGATTCGTACCAGCAACCAGTGTAAAGTTATCATTGTTTCCAGATTTAAATATTCCTTTACCAACAAAACCTCCTTCATAGCCCCAATCTTCGAAATTCGTATATTTCTCTGTTCCCAATCCTTCACCAGTTCCAACATAAATGGTCCCATTGTCGGCCTGAACCATAGTAGAAACATTTAAGTTCGCTGTACCACTTGAATTATTGATCTTTGACCAGGAGCCACCCAGGTTGGTTGATTTAAAGAGACCACCAGTAACAGATCCAGCGTAAAGCGTATTCGCATTTGGATCCTGGTTATCAAATATTAGTGCTCTTGTTCTTCCTCCAATATTGTCTGGTCCCATTTCTATCCAATCTAAATCGGAATTGCTATTCCCTGATTTTAACATAGCCTGCTCTTCAATCTGCTCTCTGGCAGCTATTACGTCGTGAGGGTTCAGTATTCCAGTATGTTGGTTGTTTCTGATAAGGGCAAGGTATTCTTTGGCTCCCTGAATGCTTTGTCCTCCACCTTTAGCAATTAGCTTTTGTTCATTATTTTGCTTGCTTGCCGAAATAAGAAATAAAGCAACCAGACCACTTATTAGAATGGATAATACTCCAATAGGTAAAAATCTTTTTTTCATTTTATTTTTATTTGAATGTTGTTTAAATATGCTAAAACACTACCATAAAAGAGTGGCACAAGTTACACCTTTTTTGTTTATAAGCAAGAATGTTTTTAATAAAAAAGTATCAACAAATTAACGCAAAATTAATTTTGAAAAAGCAATTTATTGATCATTTTCTTTTTTAACTACCATGCTTACAGTTACAGTTGTAACTATAGTAATACAAAAATAATTGAATTTTTATAATATACAACTGGCAATCAGTTAACGGTTGAACTTAATCAGTTTACGGTTAGTGAAATAAGGGCTAGAATAACACCCTTATTTGGAAGGATTTTAAATTTGAAATGTTCAGGATTTATGAAAGTTTACCAGGTTATTTTCGAAATATATATGAGCTGACTTTCTAGTCAGCTCATCCTTGAATCAATGAGACTCAAATTTTAAAAACGTAGTGAATTGTCCGAAGGACTCCTAAGGAGAAATTTGTTAGTCGAATTGATCCCGAGCTTTTGTCGAGGGATCACATGGGCTTTATTCCCCGCCCTTTAGCGCGAATCAACAAATAAATTCCGTCAGGATACCCCGCTGCTCTGCGGCGGGGAGTTTCAT
>DAOVYU010000239.1 GCA_030635465.1 Bacteroidales bacterium
CCAGTTACGGATATCCTGAGAAAAAATGAATACCAGTTGTTCCATTTTTTTCTCATAAGTAGGGAATTCGTCTAATTTGGGTTCAATCATATCACGGAATTGACCGGCAATTTTTTGGACAAGAAAATTGAATATCTGTTCCTTGCTGTTAAAATGCTTGTAAATCGTCTTTTTACTGATCTTGAGATCTCGTGAAATATCATCCACAGAAGTTTTTTTGAAACCAAACTGGTTATAATGCTTCTCAAAGCTTTCTGCTATTTTTTCTTGTATGTTTTCTGTCATAATAGGGTGCTTTAACGGGAGAAAACTAATTTGGTTTCTAGTTTCCATAATTATTTTGTTCAAGTATTTTTTATTCGTTTAATAACCTTTATTACTTTTATCAGCAGTTAAAAATAAAATATCTGGAAACTATTTTCGTTTTTAGTTTCCTTAATAATAAGTTAGTTATAAGTAATTTAGTTAAATGGAAAAGCCAGAAGTCGATCAATTTGTAAATAAAAGTAAACAATTATTTGAATCAGGTTTTGGTTGTGCCGAGAGTGTACTTATGGCTGTTTGTGAATCAAAAGGAATTAAATCAGCATTAATTCCACGGATTGCATCCGGTTTTTGTGGAGGTGTAGCCAATACAAATGGTATGTGTGGAGCAGTAGCTGGAGGAGTTTTAGCCTTGAATATTGTTTATGGACGAGATCATGCAAATGACTCAAAAGACCTTAATTATCAGAAAGTGCAAGAATTTCAGCAAAGGTTTTTAACAAAATTTGGTTCAACCAGTTGCAATGTATTAACAGATTGCGATTTGAGTACTGAAATGGGACATCAAAAATTCAAGAAATTAAATGTTCATAAAAAATGTACTGATTTTACAGGTGAAGCAACACGAATGGTGTTGGAGCTGATATAAAAACTATTTACTCAAAACCTTAAACTCCGTTCGCCTATTTTCCTGACGGCCTTCTTCAGCATCATTATCAGCAATGGGTTGAGATTCACCATATCCCGCATAGGTCAAACGGTTTTCTTCAATTCCTTGTACGATCAGGTAATCAACAACCGCCTTGGCCCTATCCTTTGACAGCTTTGTATTATATTCATCTGATCCCACATTATCAGTGTGTCCCGATATTTCAATGGTCAAAGTAGGAACATCTCTCAACATTTTGACCAGCCTGTCTAATTCTGCAGCGGATTCTTTTCTTAATGTTGCTTTATCAAAATCAAAGAAGATATTCTTTAAAATGATTTTGCTACCGACCTGAACCTTATTTAGTAAAAAATCCAGATAAATTTCCTGTACAGTAGTAGCTGGAGGAATGACCAGGTTTTCAGAATGGAACATATATTCTTTGGCTTTAACAGCAAAACCATAATTTTTACCGGAATTAAGCGACACCATATATTCTCCCGTGCGGCTGTTTGATTCGAAACTGGCCACCATTCTTCCAAGCTCATTATCGTATATTTCAACAATTACTCCACCCAACGGACTTAGGGTTATAGCATCCATGATCTTTCCCCGAACAATGGTAATAAGGTTATCTTTTATTTCCACTTTATCATGCATGGCATCTTCCTGAATGGGAACTGTGATATATGCCAGGTAATCATAATCATCGCTAAATAGCACAGGTTTTTCCGGGCCTAAAAGTGTGATCATAAACAGGTCGCGATCACCATATCCATTTGGATCATAAGTAGAATAGTAAGCATGACGCCCATCTCGTGAAAATGAAAAGAACAAATCATCATCAGCAGAATTTATTGGGTAACCAAGATTTTCTGGTATCGACCATTTACCATCTTTGTATTCTGATTTAAAAATATCATAACCACCCATGGTACTATGCCCTTTTGAACTAAAATAGAGAACCTTACCTTCAACATCCATATACACACCATTTTCATCATAGGGCGTATTTATGACTGCTCCCAGATTTATTGCATCGTCATAATCAAGTTTCTCTTTGCTACCTTTTAAACTCAATTGCGCAACATATATATCTTTCCCGCCAAATCCCCCAGGTTTATCACTCACAAAGTACAATGCACTCATATCGTTTGAAAAAGATGCTGAACTCTCATGGTATTTTGTATTGATCTCTTTCGGTAGTCGTTTAGGTGATTGCCACGAACCATCTTCTTTGATCCGGCATTCAAAAATATCTCCACCATTATCTTCCCCTTTATAAATAAGGGCATGTTTTCCATCGGGAGAAACGCCAACAATGGCATCATGTGAAGTGGTATTTAATGGATGCCCTGGATTTTCAGCCTCTCTCCATACATCTGTTTCCTTTTTCGAAATATAGATATCTTCATAGAATTTCAAGTCAGCCGGGTCAGTTTTACCGCCTGTCGTATTTTCTCTTGCTGAAGTAAACATGATCACGGTTTCTTCAGCGTTTATATATGGCCCGTATTCAGGATATTTTGAGTTGACTTTTGGTCCCAAATTATCTGTGAAAATTCTTACCGGTTCTTTTACCATTTCGATGGCAACATTGCATTCGGCAATCTTTTTATCAATATGATCGCCTTTTTTTGTCAATTCATTGGGACTCAATGAACCTCTATAATCCTTGTAGGTGATAATGGCTTTTTTCAGATCCAGATTTAGGTGGTATCCTCTTGCCAATAAATATAAAATGTCGGAATGTGCCTTAGAATCCAGTGTCTGTGCCTGTTCAAGATAAGAAATACTCTTGGTTTTCTGAATAGTTTTTAAATAACATTTGCCAATTTTATAGTTCAATAGTGCATTGTTCGGGTTAAAATCATAGGCATTGAGGTAATGTTCGATGGCAAGACTGTAACGAGGGATATCATCTTGAAAATAATCATCTCCTTCTTTGATTTCCTTAATGGCAGCCTTGAGCGCATCTTTCTTTTCAGGTGGAAAAAAATCCTTATCAAAAGGAATGTTTTCTTGTGACATCCCCTGGAAATATATCACTACAAATAAGAATAGGAGTATTTTATAACTATTGTGTATCCTTTTTTCCATGTTTCTTAATTGCCTTTGCATTGTTTCAAATATTCTGCTGCTTCCGGTATTCCATTGTCGGCTGCTTTCTGCCAGTCATTGCAGGCACCTTTTTCATCCCTTAACATCTCTTTAGATATTCCCCTGTTTAAATAAGTATCGGCTCTTGATGTATCCTGGCTTAGAACTAGATCATAATCTTCAACTGCTCCACCATAATCTTCTAGTTTGTACCTGGCATTTCCCCTGTTGTTCAATGCATTCAGAAAGTCGGGATTGATTTCAAGGGCTTTAGTAAAATCCACCACTGCACCTTCATAATCTTCCTGTCTAAATTTTGCTATACCGCGGTTATTAAATGCAATATAATAATCAGGATTAATTTTGACAGCGGCAGTAAAGTCTGCTTCTGCTCCTGAATAATCCTCTAATTTCATTTTTACACCGCCCAGGCTATTAAAAGCGAAGAACAAACCCGGATCAAGTAAAGAAGCTTTATAGTAATCATCCCTGGCCTGTTCCAGATGTCCTTCTTGTAAATGTGCACTTCCTCTATCATTATAGGCATAGGCATAATCATTTTTTAAAGTGATCGACCTTGTATAATCATCAATTGCTAAACCATATTCAGTAAGGTTGTAATGAATTCCGCCACGATAATAAAATGCTTCGGCATAATTAGGTTCCAGGTCGATGGTTTCAGAAAAATCAGATTTGGCACTTTGCATGGAGTCCATTGCCATATTTGTCAATCCCCGACCGAAGTATGATTTTGCATTTGGCTCGAGGTCTATGGCTTTATTAAAATCAATAATAGCTCCCGGATAATCTTTGAGCATATATTTTATAAATCCACTGTTGTTCAAAGCGGAAGTGAATCCCGGATCAAGCATTGTAGCATTGTTCAATGTCCTGAAAGCAGAATCGTATTGCCCTTCATTATACCAGTCTATGGCTTTGTTATACATAATTTTGGCAAGTTGATCATCAGCCTGAA
>DAOVYU010000114.1 GCA_030635465.1 Bacteroidales bacterium
ACTACATAACTTGCTTTTGATCCAATTGGTGCCCATCTTCCCGGATGCATTGGTCGGATAGGTGGATAAATTCCCAGGGCAACCTTACCAAGTGCTGCTGCAATATGCAATGGCCCTGTGCTTGCCGCTATTAAACCATCGCATGCATTGATAAAACTTATCAACTCCTTTAAGGTGAGTTTACCAGTCATATCAATAACTTCCGGGTATTTATCCAGAATATCATTTTGCAACAATTTTCCTTCATCTTTTGTTCCAGTAATGAAAATCCGGAATTTATCTTTGGGTAATCTCTCTATTAAATTTCCAAAGTTTTTTAATCCCCATTCTCGCGCACTTCCTTTTGATTTTGGATGCAGGATCAGGTTAAATTTATCCTTGTAAATTAAGCTTTGAAAATTTTCGGGCAATGGTTCAATTAAAGTAAGCCCATAGTATTTATCTATCCTATCCAGTTCGATATTAACATTTCTTAAGATTGGATTTAGTAATTTGAGATTTAATTCTGCTTCATGTAACTCAGATTTTCTTCGTGAAAGCGGGACAAGTTTATTGCAGGTAGAATAATGGTACAATCGACCTGTGGCTCCTATTCTGATAGGTATATTTGCTTTTTTAGCCAAATGCGCAATTTCAGGAACCGGAAATACATGAATAATAACATCTGCCTGAAATGCTTTAAATTTTTCAATTTGCACTGTAGGTTCACTTTGTTGAATTTCGTCCCAATCTATAAACAGATCAATATGAGTACATGATTCAACAATATGACGCGTATAATTTCTCCCCAGGAATAAAATTTCAACATTTGGAAATTCCTTTTTTAAAACTCCTGCCACCGGCAAAGTTAGAATAACATCACCAATACTATCAGTCCGACTTATGATGATTTTGTTTAAATCCATCAATTTATTTGGAACCTTTTTGTTCCTTGTTGAGTTGCTTGAGCTTTACATATTTAAGAAAGGTGGCATTGGCGGAAATTTGACAAATTACAAATCCGAAATACCCATCCATAAATCCAAAATTCAAAAAATAGTCTCTGATAAACTTGAAAATAGGGGCAAAGAAAATTTTCATACAACCTGACTTTTTACCTTGTTCAAAAGCTGCCAGTGCTGTCATATCTGTAAATTTATTTGCCTGATTTACATGTTGAGCGATTGAGCTAAAAGAATAATGAAAAAGATCTCCATTGAGATGTCCTTTGGTGGCCCCTTCAACCAAGGTAAAGCGTTCATGGATTTTTTTACCCATCCATTTGCCCTTTCTTCTGTCGTACAACCTTAATTTGATATCAGGATACCAACCGGAATGTTTGATCCATTTACCACAATAATTCGTCATCCTGTTCATCGAATAACCATCATGCTTCCAGTATTTTTTAATGTTTCTTATACTTTCAACCAAATCTTTGGAGAGAGCTTCATCAGCATCCAAGGTTAAAATATGGTCATAAGTAGCTTTCTGATCTGCAAATTTATGTTGTGCAACATAATCAACAAACTGGTTTTGAAAAAACTTCCCACCCTGTTCCTTCACAATTTTTTCAGTTCGATCGGTCGAAAATGAATCCACCACAACTATTTCATCAGCAATGTCTTTAACGGAATCCAGGCATCGACCAATATTGGCTTCTTCGTTCAGGGTAATAACAACTACAGATATATTGGGCATTTATTTGTCAAGTTAGAAGTTACAAAGATAGCTAAATCACCTTCTTTTTCCATTTTCCTGTTTTTAGATACCAGAAAGATAATATTCCCAAGGTTGAAAAGTACAAATATTCTGTTGCCCAGATGGTCTCAATGGATGATTTGCTAGCAATAGCCAGGTAATAGGCCAGGCTTAAATAAAGGATCATGGCAATGATCTCAATGACCAATGAAATTTTTGTATTGGCAGTGCCTGCTACACCATTAAAAATAATGATGGAAACAGCAAAAATCACCAGGACACCAAGAATTACCTTTAATGGGCCTAATGTATATTCAATTAATGATGGATCAGAAGTATAAAAAGATATGATGTCCCACTGAAAAATATAGGTTATAATGATAAACCCCAATATACTTATTAAGCTAATGATCGAAATTCTAAATATAGTAGGTAATACACTTTTTTGTTTTCCTTCACCAATCATATTACTTACAATGGTACTGGTTGCTGATCCCAGTCCGAATATTGGAATGGTAAAGATCATGTACAAACTGCGTAATATGTTTGAAACAGCCAGATTTCGTTCACCTGTTTTTTCGATGATCATAAAAAATGTAAACCAACTTAAAATAGAAACAAAAAACTGGAACATAATAAAACCAGCAACATCCAGGATTACTTTAATAATTGAAAGGTTGAGTTTCGGGAAGCGAAATAAATTATATTTAGATAAATCAACTTTGAAAATCGTAATAAGTACGAAGAATAATACAGCTGAAGCCTCAGCTATAACAGAAGCAAGGGCAGCACCTGCAATCCCCATCTCAGGAAATCCATAATTACCAAATATCAATAAATAATCAAGAGTGATATTCACAATAGCCATTAAAGTAGCAGTATATGCCAGGTATCGGGTTTTTGTAACACCAATATAAAAAGCACGAAAAGCCATATTTATAAATGCAAACATCAAACCCCAGATTCTGATATCCAGGTATTCCTTACTTGCTTTATAAATGTTTTCGGAACTTAAAATAAGTTTTAATACATCAGATGAAACAAACCTGGTTACAAAAAATAAGATCAATCCCAATACCAGTAAAAAATAAATACTATGGTCGACATAAGTTCCTATTTGATGATAGTTCTTTTCCCCATTTCGTCGGCCAATTAAAATTTGTGTGCCGGTTCCAAAACCAAATCCAAGAATAAATAGACTCACATAAAATAATCCACCGATAGCACTTGCTCCCAATTCAATTTCACCAACACGACCCAAAAATACCGTATCAACTACGATGATAATATGTTGTGCTAAAAGACTCAGAAATATGGGATAACTGATCTTCCAAATAGTCCTGTATGACAGTGTTACAGACAAATAATTAAATTTTACGCTAAAGTATCTAAAAATTGTTAGTTAATACTGTTTAATATTTTTAGTGAAATATTAAACTTTTTTAATTTAGCGTTGTTAATTACCTGAAATACCCCTGAATGGAGGAAGATTAAATTAATGGCACAATATTCAATAAAAGATCTGGAAAACTTTACTGGCGTTAAAGCCCATACCATTCGTATATGGGAAAAACGTTATAATTTAGTTGAACCAAAACGTACCTGCACGAATATACGTTATTATGATGATGATGACCTGAAAAAGCTATTGAATGTTTCTATTTTAAACCGGCATGGTTTAAAAATCTCAAATATTGTTAACTTTTCTGATGAAATATTAAACGAAAAAATCTTGAATCTGGCACAGACACAAAATGACGATGAAAGTCAGATCGAGAGTTTGGTTGTAGCCATGATAGATATGGACGAAGCCAAGTTTGAAAAAGTTTTTAATACAGCTGTTATTAATCTTGGATTTGAAGAAGCCATTTTAAAAATAATGTATCCCTTTTTTGAAAAAATTGGTGTGCTATGGCAAATTGGTACAATTAATCCGGCCCAGGAACATTTCATTTCAAATTTGCTGCGTCAAAAGTTGATTATTGCACTCGATGGTATCGTGGCTAAATTGAACGGGGATACAAAATCATTTTTACTTTTCCTTCCAGAAGGAGAATACCACGAATTGGGATTAATATTTTATCATTATCTTCTAAAAAAATACCATAACAAAGTGTATTACCTGGGAGAGACTGTCCCTTTTAACGGATTAATAGAAGTTTCAAATCTAAAGAATATAGATTATTTACTTACCTATTTTGTAACAGCAATACCTGAAGAAGAAGCCAATGACTACTTGATTAAATTATCAAAGCAATTTCACAATGCAACGATTTTCATAACAGGATTTCAAGCTCAAAGTTTTACATTTAAGATGCCACAAAATGTTAAAATAATCGAAAATGTACACCATTTCAAAAGTGAGATAGCAAGTTTATCATAAACTTTACTCCCTGAATTTACAATACTTTGTTTACTCTTTTACCTAACAACTAATTCATTACCCGAGTTAAGCTGCTCTTAATCAACTATTCACCGAATATTAACTTTTGATTTTCATATGTTATGTTTAACATTATTATTTTATTATTAAACATTTAACAAAAATTTAACATTTCGTTAAGTCTTACTTATCAATGCTTTACAAGTCTTTTTTGGTTTTCTATTTAAATTCATTCTAAATTACTTGCTTAATACGAATATTTGTGTTTATCTTTGCAATATCAACATTAAACAAAAAAATTCAAATACATATTGAATCATGACAGCGATAGAATTTAATACCAAAATGTTAAGTTTAAAAGATAACTTACAATACTTTGCATATTCTTTAACTTCCAATCATGAAGACGCCAATGATCTGATCCAGGATACATTTGTAAAAGCATTGGTACATAAGGATAAGTTTGATCCGGCAACCAATTTGAAAGCATGGATCTATACCATAATGAAGAACACATTTATAAACAAGTATAGAAAAGATACTAAAGTGAATACTATAATTGATAACACCAAAGATCTTTATTTCCTAAATAATTCAAAAAATTCGGACACAATCACTCCAGATTCTAAGTATAATCATGGCGAGTTGTTAAGAGAAGTAAATAGTTTGCAGGATGAGCACAGAATCCCTTTCCAAATGCATTTTCAGGGTTATAAGTATAAAGAAATAGCTGAACAATTGGATTTGTCTATTGGTACAGTAAAAAGCAGAATTTTCTTTGGCCGTAAGAAGTTGATGGGAAAATTAAAAGATTTTCAAAATTAAATCAAAGGAGAGTAAATTTCTCATAATAGTATTTCAATTAAATTATAGGGAAAAGGCATTCAATTTACTGAGTGCCTTTTTTAGTTGCTTACCCTACTGACTTATCTAAAATTAGTACATTTGAATTTTTCTAAAATATCAAATCACATTTTAAATGATGTTCATTACAAGAAGAGAACGTTTTAATGCAGCTCACCGGCTTTTCAGGGAAGACTGGTCGGATGAGAAAAACCTGGAAGTATTTGGAAAATGTTCCAATCCAAACTGGCATGGACACAATTATATCATGTATATTACAGTAAAAGGTGAGGTGAGTAAAGAAACGGGATTTGTTGTAAACTTAAAAGATCTGAGTAAAATTATCAAAACCAGAATAATTAATAAAATTGACCATAAAAACCTGAACCTGGAAGTGGATTTTATGAAAAACCGCATAGTTTCAA
>DAOVYU010000035.1 GCA_030635465.1 Bacteroidales bacterium
TGTTGAGAATGTAGATACTAAAATTGGATATCAGGCCATCAAAGCCATAGTTACTCTTGCAGAAATGGTGGGGGATGTAACATCACTCAGAACTATGACTTCAGGTAGGGGAACTTACAGCCTGGAATTCTCACATTATGCACAAACACCGCAAGATGTGAAAGAAAATGTAATGTATAAAATTAAAGGATATTTGGTAACTGTTTAATATAAACTTATTATAACGTGAGTCAAAGAATTAGAATAAAACTGAAATCATACGATCATAACCTGGTAGACAAATCTGCTGAAAAGATCGTAAAAACTGTAAAGACTACTGGTGCTGTTGTAAGTGGTCCAATTCCACTACCAACAAACAAAAAGATCTTTACAGTAAACAGGTCGACATTTGTAAATAAGAAATCAAGAGAACAATTTCAGTTATGTTCTTATAAAAGATTACTTGACATATACAGTTCGACAACTAAAACGATTGATGCGCTAATGAAATTGGAGTTGCCAAGTGGTGTTGAAGTTGAGATCAAGGTATAATTAAATTGAAGATTAAGAATTTTTAAAAGATATTCAGATGTCAGGAATTATTGGGAAAAAAATAGGTATGACCAGTATCTTTGATCAGGATGGAAAAAATATTCCATGTACAGTCATTGAAGCAGGTCCTTGTGTTGTAACCCAGGTTAAAACCAAAAAGGTGGATGGATACGATGCAATTCAGATAGCATTTGATGATAAAAAGGATAAGCACACGACTAAAGCTTTAAAAGGGCATTTCGCCAAAGCTGGTGTTTCCCCAAAAAGATATGTTACTGAATTCACCCGTTTTGAAAAAGGACATGAAAAGAAATTTGGAGATGTACTGAAAGCTGACATTTTCACAGAAGGGGAATACATTGATGTTGTTGGAACAAGTAAAGGAAAAGGTTTTCAGGGTGTAGTAAAACGTTACAACTTTAAAGGAGTAAATGATGCAACGCATGGTCAACACAACAGATTGAGGGCACCTGGTTCAATTGGAGCTTCTTCATGGCCTTCACGCGTATTCAAGGGAATGAGAATGGCTGGCCGTATGGGAAACAGCAGGGTTAAAATGATTAACCTCAAAGTGATGAAAATTATTCCTGAAAAAAATATTGTTGTTATTAAAGGATCTGTTCCAGGTCCTAATGGTTCATATGTAATACTTGAAAGATGGAGTTAGAAGTATATAACATCAGTGGCCAAAAGACGGCCAAAAAAGCTAAGCTGAATAAAAATATCTTTGGTGTTGAACCAAATGATCATGCCATCTATTTAGATGTAAAACAGCATATGGCAAATAAACGTCAGGGTACCCACAAGACAAAAGAAAGGGGCGAGGTTAAAGGTAGTACCAGAAAGATTAAAAGACAAAAAGGTACCGGAACCGCACGTTTTGGCGATATTAAAAATCCGATATTCAGAGGTGGTGGTAGAACTTTTGGTCCAGAACCAAGAGACTATTTCTTTAAACTGAATAAGAAACTGAAAAAAGTTGCCAGAAAATCTGCATTGTCTTACAAAGCAAAAGAGAAGAGCATTATTATTCTGGAAGATTTCACATTTGATGCTCCCAAAACAAAAAGTTTTGTTGAACTCATTAGCAACCTTGAGTTAAATGATAAAAAAGTATTGTTGGTATTGAGTGGGATTGATAAAAATGTTTATCTGTCTTCAAGGAACTTAGGAAAAACGAAAGTTATAAAAGCATCTGATATCAATACATATGATATTTTAAATGCTAATAATTTATTAATAGCAGAGAGTTCATTGGCAGAAATTGAAAAGATTCATTCAGTAAATTAAAAAATAGCGATACGATGAATATTATTATTAAGCCGGTAATAACAGAAAAAATGACTGATTTGGGCGAGAAATTGAATCGCTATGGTTTTATTGTTCATAAAAAAGCAAATAAACTGCAAATCAAAAATGCTGTTGAAGAACTTTATGGAGTTGATGTTAATACTGTTAATACCATGAATTATTCAGGCAAACAAAAATCGCGAAATACTAAATCAGGAGCGATTACTGGCAGAACAAGTGCTTACAAAAAGGCTATAGTTACATTAGCCGATGGTGAAACAATTGATTTTTATAGCAATATATAATATAGATAGATGGCTTTAAAGAAATTCAAACCGACAACAGCTGGTCAACGATTTAAACTAATAAGTGCGTTTGATGAAGTAACTACCGCATCTCCTGAGAAGAGTTTGCTCGCACCAAGGAAGAAATCAGGTGGTAGGAATAGTGAAGGTAAAATGACCATGCGTTATTTAGGTGGTGGTCATAAGCAGAAGTATAGAATCATTGACTTTAAAAGAGATAAAGAAGATATTCCTGCAACAGTTAAATCTGTTGAGTATGATCCTAACCGAACTGCACGTATTGCATTGGTTTTTTATGCCGATGGAGAAAAAAGATACATTGTGGCTCCTCAGGGATTAAAGGTTGGATCTGAAATTGTCAGCGGCAAAGGTGTTTCTCCAGATGTTGGAAATACATTATATCTGAGTGAAATTCCATTCGGAACTATTATTCATAATATCGAATTACGTCCGGGTCAGGGTGCTAAAATGGCTAGAAGTGCCGGTTCTTATGCACAATTGATGTCGCGTGATGGAAAATTTGCAATCATTAAACTTCCATCAGGAGAAACCAGGATGATACTTCAAACCTGTAAAGCAACTATTGGAATGGTATCTAATAGCGATCATAGTCTTGAGGTATCAGGAAAAGCTGGTAGAAGCAGGTGGCTCGGTCGCAGACCAAGAGTTCGTGGTGTTGTTATGAACCCGGTTGACCATCCGATGGGTGGAGGTGAAGGCCGTTCATCTGGAGGACATCCAAGATCACGTAAAGGATTACCTGCAAAAGGTTATAAAACCAGAAGCAAGAAAAAATCTTCAGATAAGTATATAATTGAAAAAAGGAAAAAATAAGAATAGCATATGAGCCGATCACTTAAAAAAGGACCATATATCCACTACAAACTGGAGAAGAAAGTACTTCAAAATGTGGAAGCAAAGAAAAAGCAAGTCATTAAAACCTGGTCAAGAGCATCTATGATATCTCCTGATTTTGTTGGGCAGACAATTGCAGTGCATAATGGCAATAAATTTATCCCGGTTTACATAACCGAAAATATGGTAGGACATAAATTAGGTGAATTTGCTCCTACACGTATATTCAGAGGTCATGCAGGAAGCAAGGATAGAGGCAATAGATAATAATATTAAGTTAAAATATAAAAATTAGGTAAAATGGGAGCCAGAAAACGAACTAGTTCTGAAATGATGAAAGAGGCGAGAAAGCAAGTAGCTTTTGCGAAGCTCAATAATTGTCCTACATCACCCAGAAAAATGAGATTAGTTGCAGGTATGGTCAGAGGTGTTGAAGTTGAAAAAGCTTTACATATATTGAAGCATTCTCCTCAGGCAGCAGCAATCAGATTGCATAAGCTTTTATTATCAGCAATAGCAAATTGGCAAGCTAAAAATGAAGGAGAAAGAATTGAAGATGCAAATTTATTTGTTAAAGAGATTTCTGTTGATAGCGCTCGTATGTTAAGACGGATTCAAACAGCTCCACAAGGACGTGCTTATCGTATTCGCAAACGGTCAAATCATGTTACCTTGATAATTGATAACAAACAAGATAATTAAAATAACTATTTTATAATATAAACACAGTTTAATGGGACAAAAAACAAATCCGATAGGCCTTCGACTGGGAATCATCAAAGGATGGGATTCCAACTGGTTTGGAGGTAATAACTATGGGCAGAAATTACTGGAAGATGATAAAATCAGAAAGTATTTAAATGCCAGGTTATCCAAAGCCGGTATTTCAAAAATCCTGATCGAACGAACTTTAAAACTGGTTACTGTTACTATTTTTACTGCTCGTCCAGGAATAATTATTGGTAAAGGTGGACAGGAAGTTGATAAACTGAAAGAAGAGTTAAAAAAATTAACACAAAAAGAAATTCAGATTAATATTTCAGAGATTAAGCGTCCTGAACTTGATGCTGTAATCGTTGCAAATTCAATTGCAAAACAAATTGAAGGAAGAATTTCTTATAGAAGGGCAATCAAGACATCTATTGCTTCAACCATGAGAATTGGTGCTGAAGGAATCAAGGTCTTAATATCCGGAAGGTTAGGTGGTGCAGAAATGGCTCGTGGTGAAATTTATAAGGATGGAAGAACTCCATTGCATACTTTACGTGCTGACATTGATTACGCATTGGTAGAAGCTCATACTACATATGGTCGTATTGGTGTAAAGGTTTGGATTTGCAAAGGTGAGATTTATGGTAAGCCAGATTTAACTGCCCAGTTTACTCAGGACAAAAAGAAGCAGCAACATGGTTCCCATGGTGGACCAAGAGGTGGTGCTAAACGTGGTAGAGGAAGAAGATAATAATATTAGGGGAATCATTATAATACGAAGGAGTAATGTTACAACCAAGGAAAACAAAATACAGGAAACAACAAAAAGGGAAAATGAAGGGCAATGCCATGCGCGGAAACCAATTAGCTTTTGGCTCATTTGGTATCAAAGCATTGGAAGAATCCTGGATTACTGGAAGACAAATAGAAGCTGCTCGTCAGGCTGTTACACGTAGGATGAAACGTGAAGGACAGTTGTGGATTCGTATCTTCCCCGATAAACCTATTACTAAAAAACCTGCAGAGGTACGTATGGGTAAAGGTAAAGGTGCTCCCGAAATGTTTGTTGCAAGAGTAAGTCCGGGTAGAATAATGTTTGAAGCAGAAGGTGTTTCATTGGAAACAGCAAAAGAAGCTTTAAGACTAGCTGCCCAAAAATTACCTATAACTACAAAGTTTGTAGTAAGAAGAGATTACGTTGAAGATTCAAATATTTAAGAAATGGAACAAGAAGTAATTAAGGAACTTTCAACTGCAGATTTGATCGAACGTCTTGAAGACGAATCGAAACAACTGGTGAAATTAAAATTAAACCATGCAGTTTCTCCCTTAGAAAATCCTAATAAAATCATGGTATATAGAAAAATTATTGCCAGGATTAAAACGGAACTGAGAAAAAGAGAGCTTGTAGAACAAAAAACTAGCGAAAATAAATAATGGAAACTACCAGGAAATTACGCAAAGAAAGAACGGGACTCGTGGTGAGTGACAAAATGGATAAGTCTATTGTTGTTATAGTTGAACGTAAAGTGAAACATCCTATGTATGGTAAGTTTGTTAAAAAAACAACGAAGTTTATTGCTCATGATGAAAAGAATGAGTGTAACTCCGGTGATACCGTACGGATAATGGAAACAAGACCATTGAGTAAAAATAAGTGTTGGAGATTAGTTGAAATCATAGAAAGGGCTAAATAACGATGATACAACAAGAATCTAGATTAGCTGTAGCTGATAATAGTGGAGCAAAGGAAGTACTTTGTATCCGGGTTCTGGGTGGAACCAAAAGAAGATATGCATCCATTGGCGATAAAATCGTTGTAACAGTGAAGAATGCATTACCCTCAGGAAATATTAAAAAAGGAACTGTTACAAAAGCAGTTGTAGTTAGAACAAGAAAAGAAAACAGACGTCCTGATGGTTCTTATATTCGATTTGACGATAATGCTGTAGTGCTATTGAATGCTTCAGGTGAAATGATTGGAACACGTATTTTTGGTCCAGTTGCCAGGGAGTTAAGAGAAAAGCAATACATGAAAATTGTTTCATTAGCACCTGAAGTGCTTTAATAATAAATGATCATGCGCAAGAAACTTCATATAAAAAAGGGTGACAATGTAATGGTAATTGCAGGCAACTCTAAAGGCCAGCAAGGCAAAGTCCTGTTGATAGATATTGAGAAGAGCAAAGCCATTGTTGAAAGCGTTAACATGGTTTCTAAACATTCTAAACCTAACGCAGAAAATCCTAAAGGTGGTATTATCAAAAAAGAAGCCCCTATTCATGTTTCAAATTTGAAAGTGATTGATGGAGCAGGTAATGCTACCAGAATAGGTAAAAGAATTGACGAAAAGTCAAACAAGCAAGTTAGATATTCAAAAAAAACTGGGGAGGTAATTAAGTAATGGAATATAAGCCACGGTTAATAACAAAGTATAAAAATGAGATTGTCCCTGCGTTGCAAAAACAATTTGGATACAAAAGCATTATGCAGGTTCCAAAATTGAAAAAGATCAGCGTAAACCAGGGACTTGGAGCAGCCATCACTGATAAAAAGATGATTGATACAGGTATTGAGGAAATGACAAAAATTACAGGTCAGTTGGCTGTACCTACAAAATCTAAAAAAGATATTTCAAACTTTAAGTTGAGAAAAGGAATGCCGATAGGTGTTAGGGTTACCCTACGCGGTGACAACATGTATGAATTCCTTGATCGTTTGATATCTGTTGCTATTCCAAGGGTTAGGGATTTTAGAGGTATCAATGATAAAGGATTTGATGGCCGAGGAAATTACACATTCGGTGTAACTGAACAAATCATCTTTCCTGAGATTGATCTTGATAAGGTTAATAATATTAATGGAATGGATATTACATTAGTAACTTCAGCCCCAACAGATAAGGAATGCATGGCATTACTTAAAGAGTTTGGATTACCATTTAAAAATCAAATTAAAGAACAATAATATGGCTAAAGAATCAATGAAAGCCCGGGAAGTTAAAAGGCGCAGAATGGTTGAGAAATATGCAGCTAAAAGAGAAGAATTAAAAGCTGCAGGAGATTTTGTCGCATTACAAAAACTCCCAAAAAACTCATCGAAGGTTCGTCTTCATAACAGATGTAACCTTTCAGGCAGACCTAAAGGATATATGCGTCAGTTTGGTCTTTCCCGTATCAATTTCAGGGAAATGGCCCTTAAAGGATTAATTCCTGGAGTTAGAAAAGCTAGTTGGTAATTTAATAAAGAAAAGAAATGAATACAGATCCGATTGCAGATTATCTTACAAGGATACGAAATGCCGTGATGGCAAATCACAGGGTAGTTGAAATTCCTGCATCTAAAATCAAAAAGGAAATGACAAAAATTCTTTTTGAAAAAGGGTACATTCTGAATTATAAATTTGAAGAGGAAAAAATACCCGGAACAATTAAAATTGCATTGAAATATCACCCTGTTACAAAGGTGTCTGCAATAAATAAATTGGAAAGAGCTAGTTCACCTGGGCTAAGAAGATATGTGGGTGCAAATGATTTACCACGTGTCTTAAATGGTCTTGGTGTAGCATTAATGTCTACTTCACAAGGGCTTATGACTGATAAGGAAGCCAGAAACCTGAATATTGGTGGTGAAGTAATTTGTTATGTTAGTTAATTTTTGAAGATTTAATAATTATGTCACGAATAGGAAGATTACCCATAAGTTTACCCGAAGGTGTTACCATAGAAGTTTCAGATGAAAACCTGGTAACAGTAAAAGGAAAACTTGGTGAATTACAACAGAAAGTAGATCCTGGTATCTCAGTGAAGAGTAAGGATGGGAATATTGTTTTGGATCGGGCAACCGAACAAAAAGATCATAAATCCAA
>DAOVYU010000117.1 GCA_030635465.1 Bacteroidales bacterium
GAATAAAATAATTTTAAATATCCTTTAAGGCTTCAGCAGGTAACCACCCAACACTACCATTGGCAATTTTTATTTCGTTCCAGTTTCCAACTTTTTCCAATATCCTAACCTTAGCTCCTTCGTGAATAACAAATAAATCAACACTATTCTGGTTAGGGGAACTTTTTACAGTAATAGTTGGAACGAATACTATAGCCTCTTTCTTGTGCTTTAGAATATTGTATTTCTGTAATGCAATAGTAAAAGTAAATAAGGTAAGAAATAGTACAATCAAACCTGTATAAAATGCTGACTTTCTGATAACAATATATTTGGATAGTAAATAAAAAGCCAGCAATACAAAAAACAAAATAAATCCTACAACACTAACAATTGCCCAGGTATCGGCATTAAATATGTTATAAATCGATCGCCACCATTTTTTGAGAAATAATTCAGGAATGGGTTCAATTTTGTCAACAATTTGTGTATTTGCTACATTCAGGTTAAAATTGATATCCTCATCCGTGGGCTTGAGTTTTTTTGCTTTTTCGTAGTATAAAACAGCCGAAGGGATATCATTTGTTTTAAAATATGCATTGCCGAGGTTAAAGTACAATTCAGCAGATTCAACCCCATTTTGAATAACTAGATGGTAATCTTCTATTGCATTGGTATACATTTCATTTGTATACTCGTGATTAGCTCTTGAAAAAATGGTGTCAACATTTGCTGAAAAAGCGGATTGCAAAAACAGAAATAAAAATATCAGTATGTTAAGTATTTGCTTCATTTATTTCAACTCATTTTCAATCAAACTTATAATATTAACTGCTTCATTGTATATATTCTCCATGGTTGAAGTACTATCGCCAGGGGCAAAACGAGCAAATTCACAATTATTTAGCGTCTCAATAAATTGTGTGACGGTTTCTTCTTTTACCTCTTTCTTTTTGAGTGAATCACTGACTGTATCCATGGATAAATTGGCCATTGGAATGCTGAATTTATCACTCAGGTAACCCCATAGTGCTTGTGAAACCTCAACGTAAAAATCATTTTTATTATTCTCCTTCAGGAATTGATGTGCTTTCTTCATCCTTTTTTGTGCAACCTTAGTTGCTTTACGATTACGCATCAAAGCAATATTGCTTCTTTTCTTCAACTCTTTCTTCAGCAGTATGATAAAAAGAATAAAGAGGATAACCGGGGCAATTAAGAGTATATAAAATGTTGTGGAGCCAAAAAAGAAATTTCCTATGGTCGTAAATCTTGGTGTATAGGTTTTAATATGACGGATATCTGATCCAATGTATTTGATGTCAGCCTGGTTAATGCCACTGTATGTAACATTGGTGGCAGACCCATCACCTTTGCTTACATTTATATTGTATTCGGGTGTAGTAATGGATTTATAATTTTTAGATCGTAAATCAAAAAAACTGAATGTAACTGGATTAATCACAAACTCACCCGAGGTTCTTGGGATAATCAGGTATTCAAATGTTTTACTTCCTGAAACACCATTTTTAGAAGTATTGATATTCTTTGAGACTTTAGGATCATACACCTCAAAATCAGGAGGGAATGTTACATTGGGCTTGTCAACCAATTCAATGTTACCCGTACCATTAACAGTAAATTTTAGCGTTATGGCCTCATTTGCTTTTAGTTCTGTTTTATCAATAGTTGATTTAAATTCAAAATTTCCTACTGCACCTTTAAATTCAGCAGGCCTGTTATTAGTTGGTAAAGGGTTTACATTGATGGTTATTGGTTTAATGGATAAGGGTATTTCAATTGTTTGATACCTGTTAAAAAAAGGATCATTGAAAAAATTATCAAATAATGGATCGCGGCTTTTTTGTTGTTTTTGTGCCCTCACCTGTGCCTGGCATATGGCATTCGCACCTTCTATTACAATCTTTCCACTGCGTTGGGGGAAAAGGGCAAATTTCTTCAGCTCGGCTACATTGTATTGCTGGCCTTTGTAATTTTCAGTATATTGAATATAGCTTTTCCTGTCCTTATTCAAATCATTTTTCCAAAATCCTTTAAACGAAGGTTCTTTATTAAATTCTGGAGCTGAAATGTTTATCCGATAATACAATTTATAGGTGACAATGATCTGTTCACCTTGCATAGGATTTCGTTTACTTGTAAGGACTCTAAGAAATACATCATCTGAATAATCATTATCAGTTCCGGCATTACTTCTCTGATTATTTGTGGTACCTTGTTGTCCGGATTGAGATGAGGCTCCTTTGATAACTTGTATTTTAACGATATTAGAAGTGTGTATATCACCATCAACATTTACCTGGGCGATAGGGATTTCAAAAATACCCTCTTCACGGGCTGATAAAACATAAGTGTAAGTGTAATCAACAGATCGTGATACTTTACCATTGATAATTTGTACACTTGAACTTTGTGAAGTGTGTGGTCCTGTTAGTACCTGGAAATTCTTAAATTCTGGTCCGCGAAAGCTATTGCCTTCAGCATTTAGGCTATAGATTAAATTAAATCGTTCTCCAATACGTACCACATTCTTTGCTGATCCTGAAAACTGCACATTCTGTCCAAAAGTATGCACTACAGAAAGAAGAAAAATGGATAATATGGATATGATTAATTTCTTCATAAAGTTTGAAACGGCAAATTTATCTATTTATCGTGTTCAATTTGCATTTTAATATACTGATTAACTAATTATTCAATAGATTAACAATTCAATAATTGTTAATCTACCAGTCTTTTTCTACTTTTTTACCTTTACCTTTTCCCTTTTGCAATTTTACTTTCTCCAGGGTTTTATTTTCATCATTTTTCAGTGCTTCCAACATCCGTTCAGCATCTTGCTTTGATATTTGCTGAGGTTGAGGCTGCTGTTGCTGCTGTTGATTTTGTTCCTGCTGCTGCTGATCTTGCTGTTGATCCTTTTGATCCTGTTCTTGTTGCTCCTGATCCTGTTTTTCCTGATCCTTTTTCTCTTCGTCTTTTTTATCCTGGTCCTGATTCTGATCCTGGTTTTGCTCTTTCTCCTGCTGATCTTTCAACATTTTTTTTGCATATTCCATATTGTATTTAGCATCCATATCCCCGGGATCTAATCTTAGAGCATTTTTATATGCCTCAATACTTTCTGGGAATTTCTGTGCCTTTAATAAAGTGTTTCCAAGATTATAGTACGAATCTGCTTTACTAATATTTTTATTTTCAAGGGAGGCAAGATTATTATACAATTTTGATGCATCTTCAAAGTTTTCTTGTTTATACAATGCTCCACCAAGGTTATACTGACTCTTGACAGATTCCGGATTTTTTTCCAATGCTTTCATATAATCCACTTCGGCATCTTTGAAGCTTTCCTCTTCATAGTTGTCATTACCGCTACGGATATACTTGTTCTCCTTCTGCGCGAGAGCAGATGTAGCAAATATCAATACCACCCAGATAAATTTTTTCAGAATTGAAAAAACTGCTAATTGCCAAATAAATTTATTTTGCTTAACCATTTACTTTTACGTTCAAAAATGAATAGTTCCAATATAATAAATATCAAACTTAATGCGATAAAATATTGAAAACGATCTTCATAATCAGAAAACATTTTACTTTCAAACTCAGTTTTTTCGAGTTTATTGATTTCATCAAATACGGTTTTTAATCCCGATGAAGAATTATTTGCTCTTATATAAACACCTTTACCAGCAGAAGCAATCTGTTGTAACATAGATTCGTTGAGTTTAGTAATTACTGTTGAACCCTGTCTGTCCTTTTTATATCCTGTTCTCCTGTTGTATTGATTATACTCTGGAATTGGTGCTCCTTCAGGCAATCCCATTCCGATAGTATATACTATGATTCCCTGATCTGCTGCAGCTTTAGCCGACTTAATGGGTTCATCTTCATGATTTTCACCATCAGTTATGATAATAATTGCCCTGCTATGGGTTTCATTATCAAAAGAACCAATGGCCATATCTATTGCTTCACCAATTGCTGTTCCCTGTGTTGGGACAATACGTGTGTTGATAGTTGATAAAAACATTTTTGCAGCGGAATAATCTGTTGTAATTGGAAGTTGCATGTATGCATTTCCCGCAAATACAATAATCCCAATCCGGTCATTACCCAGTTTGTCAATCAATTTGGAAATGGATTGTTTGGCCCTTTCCAGCCGGTTTGGTTGAATATCTTCTGCGAGCATACTGTTTGAAACATCCAGGGTGATCATAACATCAATGCCTTTTCTTTTACCTTCAACAAGTTTTGATCCAGTTTGTGGATTCGCAATACCAACAATTAAAAGTGCATAACCGATCATGATCAAAATAAATTTTAATATCATCCTATTGCCAGAAATTGCAGGAATAAGCCGCTGTACCATACTCCATTCACCATATCTTTTAAGTGCTATCTTCCTCCAATACATCAACCAAATAAAAAGAATTGACAAAGCTGGTATCAGCAGTAAGGCATATAAGTAGTCTGTATGTTCGAATCGAAAAACGCCCATATATTAGTATAAAGTTCTCAATTTAAAATTTATGTTGTTGTTCTAAAAATTGTAAGTCTAAAAATAACTTCCAATGTAATTAGTAAAAATGCGATTAACGCATAAATAAAAAATTCTTCTTTTTTCTTTCTAAATTCAGTAACATCAATTTTTGATTTTTCCAACTTGTCTATTTCACTATAAATGTCACGTAATTTTCTATTACTGGTTGCCCTGAAATATTGTCCTTCGGTCATCTCAGCTACCTGTTGTAACAATTCCTCATCAATTTTTACCTCCATATCCTGGGTACGCATCCCAAATGGTGTTTGAACGGGATAAGGAGCAAGCCCTTCTGTCCCAACTCCAATGGTATAAATACGGATGCCATATATTTTTGCAATTTCTGCTGATGAAAGGGGATCCATTGAACCCATATTATTTACACCATCTGTAAGAAGAATTATTACTTTACTTACTGCTTTGCTATCTTTCAATCTGTTAACAGAAGTTGCCAGTCCATCACCAATAGCCGTTCCATCTTCAATCATACCACTTTTTACTTCTTTAAATAAGTTGCGGATTACATCATGATCTGTTGTTAAAGGACATTGAGTAAAAGTTTCACCACTAAATATAACTAATCCAAACCGGTCATTTGGCCTGCCAGCTATAAACTCGGAGGCAACATCTTTTGCTGCTTCAAGGCGGTCGGGCTTCAGGTCCATTGCCAGCATACTACCCGATACATCCAATGCCATCACGATATCAATTCCTTCAATAGTTACATCTTTCCTGCTTGAACTGGATTGAGGTCGAGCCAA
>DAOVYU010000159.1 GCA_030635465.1 Bacteroidales bacterium
CAGGAAATGAAAACCCTTGATCTTAACTATTACACCATGACTAATTATGATGCTTCTTTTAAAGGGATAAAGGTATTGTACGACAAAGAAAATGTTCGTAATACCCTCGGTGAATTGGTGGCCAGGGAAGGTAAGAAACAAATACGTATTGCTGAAACTGAAAAATATGCCCATGTTACTTTCTTCTTTTCTGGTGGAAGAGAAAAAGAATTTGAAAATGAAAAACGAATTTTAATTCAATCACCAAAGGTAGCTACCTATGATCTGCAGCCTGAAATGAGTGCTTATTTAGTGAAGGATGCCATTGTTGAAGCATTAAAAAAACAGGAAGCTGATTTTGTTTGCCTGAACTTTGCCAATGGTGATATGGTTGGACATACAGGAGTATATGAAGCTATCTTAAAAGCTGTTGAAGCTGTAGATACTTGTGTGAAAGAGGTGGTTGAGACAGCCAGGGCAAACGGCTATGATGTTTTGATTATTGCAGATCATGGAAATGCTGATAATGCTGTAAATGTTGATGGATCAGAAAATACAGCCCATTCTTTGAACCCGGTACCATGTATATTGGTTTCTGATAAGAAATGCCAGTTAAAAAATGGGATTCTTGCTGATGTAGCTCCAACAATATTATTCAATATGGGAATGGAAATTCCAGAAGAGATGACTGGAACAGTGCTCATTTCTTAGTGTTTTATAATTATTTAACAGAAGACTTAGCTACTATTTTAATAAATTCGCATAAAATTTAATCAGCTTTTTTAATAAGCGTTGATCTTTCTATAATGAAATCATATCAAAAAATTAATTCCATACTTGGTTGGGTTGTATTTGCTATTGCCTCCATCGTTTATATTTTAACTGCAGAACCTACAGCCAGTTTCTGGGATTGCGGAGAGTATGTTGCAACAGCTTTTAAGCTTCAAGTTGGTCACCCTCCCGGAGCTCCATTATTTCAAATTATTGGCAGGTTTTTTACAATGTTTGCTTTTGGAGACTTGTCCAGGGTAGCATTTATGGTGAATATGATGTCTGCACTTTCCAGTAGTTTAACAATCCTGTTTCTTTTCTGGACATTGACCATGCTGGCGAAAAAACTGGCTTTAAGAAAAGGAGAAATGACCGAAGGTAAAATGATTGCCATTTTTGGAAGTGCGGTTGTAGGTTCACTGGCTTATTCTTTTTCCGATTCATTCTGGTTTTCAGCTGTTGAAGGCGAAGTTTATGCTATGTCATCTTTTTTTACCGCGCTTGTTTTTTGGGCTATCCTTAAATGGGAAGAGAAATCTGAAGAAGAACATTCGTTTCGTTGGTTGATTTTTATCGCTTATATGATGGGTTTGTCTATTGGTGTGCACCTGCTAAATCTACTTGCCATACCTGCCATTGCATTTGTTTATTACTTTAAAAATTACAAAAAAACCAATTATAAAGGAATGCTGTTAACATTTATAATTTCCATTTTGATCTTAGGGTTTGTAATGAGTGTTATCATTCCCTGGATTGTGAAACTGGCAGGGTTTTTTGAATTATTTTTCGTGAATACTATTGGACTTCCTTTTAACTCTGGAACCATCATTTATTTTGCTGTGTTGATTTCAGGAATCTATTTTGGGATACGTTTTTCAAGGAAAAAGAGAAAAGCTGTATTGAACACCATTATCTGGGCATTCACATTTATACTGATTGGATATTCATCATTTTTTATGCTGATCATCCGATCGAATGTAAATCCTCCCATAGATGAAAACAGTCCGGAAGATGCCATTAGTTTATTATCTTATTTAAACCGGGAACAATATGGAGATTGGCCTATTTTATATGGTCAGTATTTTAATGCTACCATTGTTGATCGTGAAGATGGAAATCCCATTTATAGGAAAAGTGCTGAGAAAGGGAAATATATCGTTATTGATGACCGTAAAGGTACTATCCCTGTTTATGATCCTGAATTTTCTACAATATTTCCCAGGATGTGGAACAATACAGAAAAACGGTATATTAACGATTATAAGACCTGGAGTAAAATGAAAGGGATTCCTACTTCGGTTACCGATGAATATGGAGAAACAAAAGTCATTGATAAACCTACTTTTCAGGAGAACCTCCGCTATTTTTTCAGGTACCAGGTTGTACATATGTATTTCCGTTATTTTATGTGGAATTTTTCAGGAAAACAAAATGATATCCAGGGAACAGCTGATAAGAAAAATGGAAACTGGATTACCGGGATTCAGTTTCTGGACAATGCATATATTGGCCCCATAAAAGATGCACCCAAAAGTTTGCAAAATAAAGCAACCAATTCTTTTTATCTGCTACCTCTAATGCTCGGACTAATTGGAATTATCTACCAGTTAAGACGAGATAATAAAAACTTCATGGTAGTATTGCTATTGTTTTTAATGACCGGATTGGCAATTGTGGTTTATTTGAATCAACACTCACCTCAACCCAGGGAACGGGATTATGCATATGCCGCATCATTTTATGCCTTTGCTATATGGATTGGTTTGGGTGTTTATGCCTTGTTTGATTGGTTAAGAAGTTTTGCTGATCAAAAAATAGTGGCCATTGTAATTTCAGGGCTTACCCTGGTGCTTGTTCCTGGTATTATGGCAAAAGATGGTTGGGATGACCATAATCGTTCGAATCGTTATACTGCTCTGGCAACTGCAAATAATTATCTCAATTCTTGTGCTCCCAATGCAATCCTGTTTACTAATGGCGATAATGATACTTTCCCATTATGGTATGCCCAGGAAGTTGAAGGAATTCGAACAGATGTTCGGGTGGTAAACTTGAGTCTGCTGAATACAGAATGGTATATCGATCAAATGAAAAGAAAAGCTTATGATTCGGAACCTGTACCATTTTCATTACCATGGGAGCAATACAAAGAAGGAACCAGAAATTATACCTACTTTATTGAAAATGAAAATATTAAAGGCTATGTTGAATTAAATCAACTTTTCGATTTAATACTAAATGACCCAACAAGGCTTACTATGCAAACCAGGATTGGGCCATTGGATTTTTTCCCTACAAAAAAGTTTAAAATTACAGTGGATTCTGCGTCTGTGATTGAAAAAGGTGTTGTCTCTCCTGAAAATGCTGATAAAATAGTAAATGAAATAACCTGGACCATTAACAGTAGCGGCCTTACAAAAAACTACCTGATGGTGCTTGATTTACTAGCTACCAATAACTGGGAAAGACCGGTTTATTTTGCAACAACTACTGGAAGAACAGCCTACATGGGATTGCAGGAGTATTTCCAGTTGGAAGGACTTGCATACCGATTAGTTCCCATTAAAACAGTGTCAAAAGACCGCCAGGATGGACGAGTACAAACCGATATCATGTATGATAATCTGGTGAATAAGTTTGAGTTTGGTAATATGGATGATCCGAATGTTTATATGGATGAGACAAACATGCGTATGACCATGAACCTGCGTAATAATTATTTCAGACTGTCGGATGCCCTTATCAAAGAAGGGAAAAATGATATGGCACGAATTGTAATGGATCGCTGCCTTGAAGGAATGCCGGATGAAAGTATTCCATATAATTATTTCGTGACTCCATTAGCTGAAGGATATTATAAAATTGGTGATTTTGAAAAAGGGAATGAATTAAATATCCGCCTCATAGAAATATTCGAGGAGCAATTGGCCTATTATTTTGAATTTCCTGCAAAAATTCAGAAAAAATATGATTTCGAAAAGCAACAAAACCTTGCTTTACTTCAAAAATTAACCCAGGTTGCAAATCAATTCAAACAAGAGGAAGTTGCTGATAAAGCTTCTGAGGTTTTTGATGTGTACTTTGAGTTGTACAATTAGAAGTAGCTTATTTTTTGAGTAGAGAATAAAATAAATTTGAGAAATATATAATCTCGGGTCTTAAAGCCCAGGCAAACTATAATTATCTGTTATCCTGAAGTGAACCAATAAAACTTTTGATTAATCGATTTGAGTGGTTTTAATATCAGTATCCTCCATTAAACGGTAAACAGGATATGGATAAAATCCACGGCCCCATTGTGGAACAAGATAACGATCAAGAAAATTCCATTTTACCAGTCCATCATCTGATAAGGGCTCGAATAAATAAGCCGCAAGGTTTCCCAGGGGTTGGGCAGTTTTAACCAGATAAGTGCCTGAATCAAATTCCTTATTTACAATTTCAAATTCCCCGTTAATTGTATTCATATAATGACCCTGATACAGACGTTTAGGAGGTTTCAATTCGGAAATGTTAAACTGCTCTACATTGATGGTAATATTTTCATCCAGCTGTTCGAGTTGAATACCATGAGCTTTTAATAAATCAATCACATCAGGATCCGAAACTGATAGAATATATGCAAATGGCATTTTAGTACTTTCAGTTGCGAAATAATCTGCTATATAATCAACAGTTACAGTTCTTTTACGGTCACTTTGTTTAAACCTCCAATATCCTTTCATTCCAGGAATGGTATCGGCTTCAATGGCTTTAATAGTAACCTTTTCAGGTGTTGGTTTACTATCATATTTGAGGGCAAATGAATCAGCGATACCCATTGTAGCATGTCGACTGATCAATTGTTGATCTGCATTATTCAGCAGATCAATTATATCATTTTTATTTTCTGCTGCATATTCCAGTATGGTCAATAGTAAATGATAGCTGCCATTAACCCGGGATTCAAAATCAGCATACACATAATTTTCATTTAGAATGGCCAGGCGGTTTCTAAC
>DAOVYU010000001.1 GCA_030635465.1 Bacteroidales bacterium
AATGAACAGCTGTTATTCGACCAGGTTTAGTAAGTCTTGAAATTTCTTTAATCAAATATTCATATTGATCTAAGAATTGTTCCCGAGTTTCACAATTTGAAAAATCATTTTCTGAACTGGAATAGTTGTATAACCCGGCAAATGGAGGTGAATACACACTTAAATCAATACTCTCAGTTTCAAGAGTTGGTAATACATACATACAATCACTATTATAAAGTGCGTAATTGTCTTTGATTAATTGTTCTTTTATCATTTTATAAAAATTTAGGTAATATTATTTTTTTATCAAATTGTTGAATTCTCGATTTATAATCTGAATTTATTGAAACATTCAATTTACTGAATAGCTGATTTGATTTTTCTGCTTTTGCAATTAAGCTGTCTAATACCCTTTTTTGACCATCAGAATATATCAGGTCCACTATAACTTCATTCGTTTGACCAAACCTCCAAAAACGTCTTATAGATTGATAATATTGTTCAAACGAAAAGGTAGGAAAATAAGTTGTATGATTGCAATGCTGCCAATTTAAACCGAATGCAGTAATCTTTGGTTTTGTGATAAGCCTATTTATTTGTTTATTGTAAAAAGCTAAAAGTATTTCTTCCTTTTTATCAATATTCATAGACCCTTTTATTTCATGAGCGTTTTTATCGAGTTGGTTTAATAAAGCACTTTCATCATTTCTATTGCACCAATAAACTGAAGTTTTATGATTTTCAGATAATTTAATAGATTTAATACATCGTTCTTCAATAGTAGCTCTACTTTCGGCTAATATTTCTTTCATCGTTTTAGCAACAATATTGAACATTTGATGTTGACCATTAATGATTAATTCTTTATTGTTTTTTATGGAATGATAATTCAAATGTAATTTTGGCAAAATAAATTCCGTATCATCAAATCCTAAATCACTGGGTTTACGCATGGATATGGACCAACTACTAACCCACTCAAAAAAACTTTCGTTTGCATGTCCTTTTAATATCCACTTGGTGCCTATATTCATTGGGCTAATAGTATCTTCATTATTTGTGAAAAACTTTGTTAGCATGTCTGTATAACCCATATACCCCAATGCTTCTGAACTGGTCCCTAATTCAATAAAATCATTTGGTGAAGGTGTTGCCGTAAATAAATATCTATATTTTACTTTCTTTAAAAAAGTTGTTATATGCATTCGTATTGCTCCTTTGAAATTCTTTAAAATCGAACTTTCATCAAGCATAACACAATCAAAATCTGTGTAATCAAAATGTTCTAATCGTTCATAATTACAAACAACTATCTTAGATTTGTATTTACCATTTTTAGAATATTCAATATCATCAATTCCAAATTTTTCAGCTTCTTTGATAAATTGAAAAGCAACGGCTAAAGGTGTTATTATCAGTACTGGCTTATTAAACTTTTCAATGTAATTTTTAGCAATCACCAATTCAATAATGGTTTTGCCTAGGCCGGTATCTAAAAAAACAGCACATCTACCCTTTTTTATAGCGTATTTTGTAACATATTTTTGAAAATCAAAAAGATAATCAGGAATAAATTTTGGTTCAATTCCGTAATTATTTGAAATGTGTTTTTTGTGTTCTAAAAATTCTGTGTATTCCATATTTTAATTTAAGGTATTAAAAAACCGTACCCGGATTGGCTAAAGTGGAACTGCCTCCCCGAATACGGTAAAATGTTTTAAACGTTAAAGAGTTCCACGCCATTAACTTTGCTAATTTAATAAATAATATTGAATCATAAAAACATTTATTTCAGTATTTTCAGCCATAGTCTTTTAGGTGTTGGTTGGGTTAATTTTTTTCTTTATACTTTGCATATTCTTCCATCATTTCAGCTACCCAATTATCATTAATTACTTCGTGTTCATTCCAATGATCTTTCATTGATGGATATTTGTTTTGTAAAAATTCTTTTGCAGTCATAATTCTAGTCTTTATTGTTGGTTAAATTTTAGTTTTTTCTTTAATTTTTTACAGTTGTGTTTTATATATTCCCAACGGATAAAAGTATCTCCACAAAAAGGAGGTTGCCATGATTCTTGTTTTCTATGAATAGCTTTTGCTATTGCCTTACCACATCCCGGACAAGTTGGTGTTTTTCTATATTTTGCCATAATTGTATTGTTTGTTAGTTAAATTAAGGTGTTTGATTTCTTTCCATTAAATATTCCTCTAGCTTTTCGTAGAAGTTTTCAGGATGTTTAGCTTGTATTTTTTCAACAACCCAAACAGGCATATCATAATCCTTTGCTGTTTGTTCTATAAAATTTTTATTTTCCATAATGTATTATATTAAAGTTGCCTCTATTTTTACATTTGTCATAGTCACGGGGATAGATTCTCCACTATCAGTTTTCATAAAATGACTTTCACAGCTTATACTGAATTGCAGATATCCGTATTCGTTTATAATTTTTTGCAACATTTTGCTAATTTCTACTTCAGAATGCACAATGTCAATTCTTAATTCTCTTACACTTTTATTTTTACTCATAACTTAAAGATTATTTACACATTCAGTTAAATTTCGATATTCCTTTTTCAGTTTCCGTAGCTCTTTTGCATCCATAAAATCATGCTCCATAAATATAAACAATTTTAATTGCTTTAAATACTCTTGAATCATGTATATATCATCAACATTTAATTCTGTACGTAGATTTCCATTCTGTATTGATGTGAAGTTTTTCACACTGATTTAATTACTTAATGTTATTATCATCATTCTAATTAGTACATAAATCCAAGCAAATAAAAGACCGAGTACGCACCAAAGGAATATTGTAATCGGTAATGGATGTCCTAAAAACTCAATTTCAAATAATCTATCTAAAAATTTTCTCATGCAGATAATTTCTTATTATAACGCTTATCCAATATCCTGTTTACCTGAGATAAATGTATTCCGCTTTCATTTGAGATATTAACATTTGAATTATTCTGCAAGATGTCATGCCAGTACAAAACCTCTTCTCTATGAATCCAGGAATATTTCATTATTTTAATTATTGGGGTTTAGTTCTTGTAGATGATTAAGTAAAATTTTACCAATATGTTGAAAAACTGATTCAGGTCTTTTCCAATTTTTCTCTGCATAATCAACAACATAATCAAACCATTCTGCAAACCATGATGTGTCTTTAATGGATTCTGCTATTTCTATGTATGAATAAATATGAAATAATTCCCCATGTGAATTGCTATTCAATATTCTCTCAGAATACTTTTCAATTCCTAATTTTTTTAATGCTTCATTGAAGTTCATGTCTTATTATTTACACTTTAATTAGATTGTAATGTTTATCCCCGTTTCCCCAATTTCCACCTGTACAATTAATTTTACCATATAGAGCTAAACGTTTTGCAATTAAATAATCCATTTGCCTAACCAACTTACTATTTTTGGTAATGAATGCTTTTTTTTCGGATTTAATTGTTATTTCTATCATGATTTTATAATCTGTATTTCATTCAACAATAAATTAGCCTTCTCCATTCGTTCTGTTAATAAGTTCTTGTCATGTTCCGGTACCTCAAAAGTAAACTTATTAACATTTTTGTAATAACCATCATCAGCAATCCAATGTAGGTCATTTATTGGCTTTTCTGTAATGAATCTAAATTTCCATGGATCCAGATCATTGCGTTCAAGGATATTCGTATCTTCAATCAATTCCCGTATTTTTTCCAATTCAGATTTGTATGGCATGTACGTAATAGCCTCACCAATATCTACCTGGTGTATGATACAATTAGAAATTATCTGCCAGTATTCCTCAGCAAAATCCTTCCTGAATGCTTGTAAATCTCCTTTCAATAAACAATCTGTATATTGAGCAAACTTTTTACGTTCATAACATTTGGCTTCTGAAATCATAGTCCTAGCAACAATAAAATCAGTTGAACCACTCCAATACTTACCTATTTCGGGATCCGGATGTAAAAAGGTGTCTTTACATGCATGCTTATACTCAAACCCTAGATGAGCCTCAAACAAAATTATTTCCATAATAGAACCCCACGCAATAGACTGTGAATAGGCCCCAACATCCAAACAAGACCCAATACGTTTTTCAATCTTTTTTTCTTCAATGTAAGTAATCGCAGGAGCCCCAAACCCATACATACCTTTTCCGGTTTTTAATAGCTTAGAAGCCTTTGAAGAAGTGAAATGAGCCATTCTTTTACCATTATTCATCTTTTGGAAGTTTAGATTGTAAATGTCGTAATACCTTAGCGTATGAGGACGTTTCTTTTTGGTCTACAATCCTTTGAAAATTTAAGCTATCTTCTTCTTCTATATGAACATTCTCATTTTCCAATAATTCATTGATTTCCTTTAATTGGCTTTCGTGAATGTTCTCATTGATATTTGAAATGTCAATTATTTCCTCAACTGAATGCATGCCTTTTAGAATATCCGGGGCATACAATCTACCGAAAAATGATGCTGATCGATATTGGAACATTAATTCCGGCATGGTTTTCCATTTAGAACCTAATTTATCCAACCATCCTTCAGCTTTTACCATGGTCCAGTTAACCAAAGGTCCAACTAACATTTCCCCGGATTCCAAATCTTTTGCAATAGCTCTACAGCCGTATTCATTTGTTTTAGGCTCACCCTCAAATTTAAATCTCAAAGGACTAAATCTACCACATGAATTCAATACTGCTATTATAAATGCAGATGACCAGGAAGGTTTCCCTTTGATCACATCTAAATTTTGCATTACCATGAATGCAGAAACGCCAATTCTATTAGCCATCTCAAGGGCAATCATGGTATTAGGTATATTATTCCTATATGCTGTTGGCACCAATTCTGCTTTTGAAAGTGCAGAGGCTATTCTTTGACCATCTTCGAATGCTTTAATATTTGAAAATATAGATGCACTACTCGGTGTTACTTTCTGTAACTTGTTTTCGTCTTCCATGTTTGTTACTTGTTTTAAAGTTGTTATTTGTTAGTAGGGGTTATTAATTTTGACGCAATAGCACTACATTGTTCATCAATTTTACGCTCCAATAACCATTGAACTATTGCCACTCGTTTATTTTTTTCATCCAATCGTATATGTTTTATAGGAAGCCACATATAATCAACATCATAATGTTCCATATTGAGTGGAGCTACTTGAATAGCTAATTTAATTAATATTGCTTTAGCGGTCCTTCGTTTTATATCATCATAAGGTAAAGAATTTAAAGGCACACCGTCTTTTACCGTTTGTTCAACACCATCATGTATAGATAATGTAGAATCTAAATGTTGTTCAAACATATCATTAGCGTGCATATTTGCATATTCTCCCATAATTACTTATTTTTATTTATTAAATCCACCCATTGTTTATTACCGATTTCAACCATTAATTCAGAGAATGAAGGTGCTGTTATTTCTTCAACTGATTCACATCTCGTTCTATCTAAATAATGTGTTTTAACTGATAAAACTTTTTTAAGTAAACAAGTCCAAACTCCTTCGGATTTAGTTATTGATATTATATGATCACCTTTATCCATCTTTTTCAATTAAAAAGTCCTCAATTTGACAATCACCAATCTCAGCAAGTATCTTTAATTTATCAATAAGTTTTGGCGTTTTTCTACCTTTCCAATCACAAAGATTCTGTTTTGTAGACCCTACCATTTCAGCTATTCTTTTACGGTCCATGGGTAATAGTTCAGGATGATCAGCATTGTAAAAACCAATCACAATATCTACATCAATAATGTAGGTTTTTTCTGTATTGTCTGACATATATTAATTTTTAAATTATAATTCAATAAGTTTTCTTTAATGGAGTAGTACACAAAATAAATAATGATTACAGGTACCCCAAATATTAAAATTTGCAACCAATAAAAGTATAGTAATACAGGAATAATACCATACATCAATACCCAGGCTGACAAAAAACCAGCCCAAAAACATATCAATAATATTTCCTTTAAATCGGTGTGCAAATCAATTCATTGATAGATAAAAGTACAATTCTTTACTCGTGTTTCTACATTCGAATTCAGCCCAAGAAACATTATCCATTTTAAATATCTCAAACCTCATTGGCTTTAGTATATTATGGTTGTTAATAAGTTCTTTTCGAGAGTACATATCATTATTTTTAAACGTTTGTTGTGTCAAATGTACGTATTTTTTTTTACAATACAAATTTATTTGTTTTATTTTAACAAAAAGAAACCCCCAATTGAGAGTTGAGGGTTTAAAATGTAACAAACATTTTGCATACAAAGTATGTATACCATTGCAAATATAAGATTAAATTATTAAAGTTCGTAAATAAATGAAAAAACCCACCTACTTTAATTTAATTTACGCTTACTGTCTATTAATAAAGCAAAGAACTTTTAATTAAAATGGTAAGAGAACTCCCAATTACTTGGTGGGTAATTAATCCTGGGCTATGTTCTCCACTCCCCAACGACTTGTGTTTAAAAAAAACTACCATTTATAAATCTATTCAAATGTACAACTTTATTTGTAATAAAAAAACCCTCCGGAGAGGGCCAGATAAGTAATTGGAGTATTTAGCAGTTATAACAGTAGTAGAATCCCTATTGCACCGACACCAACACCTTTCAGAAATCCATAAAAGCCTTTACGCCTACCTCGTTTCTTCTCATTGGTAATCATGACTTTTTGGTTATCGATAACGGTATTTAACAGGGTTATTTGGTCGTCTTTTAAACTTAAATCTTGCTTCTGGATGCCGATTATTTCACCCTGGACACCAATAACAGAATCCTTGACAACAATGCGTATATTTAGAATTTTATTGTTCTCAATCGCTTCATTTCCACGTGTTATTTTAGCAAAAATACTGTCCCGTTGGGTTTCAGTTATCAATCGCCCTTGTGAATATATCCCACTTGTCGTCAGAATTAGCAGTATTATAATCAGTTTTAAGTTTTTCATACTTTCTGTTTACGTTGTATAGTTGTCTTAGGTGTTTTTGGTCTAACGAGATTAGGGAATCTATTGCTATTTGCTTTCTAACCATTAATAAGCTATCCTGCTCGACTTTCTGTTGTATTGCAGTGTTGGTGTCCAGTAGTTGTATGTTCGTGTCTCTAAGCTCTTTATTTTCCTTTCTAAACCTACCTGTAGAACTCCATTGCTTGATAGTTGTGAACCCTAAAAATACGATAATAACAATAGGAATAACATAACTTAATTTCAAATCAAATGCCGGGATGTTTACGTTTACCTTGTCTTTCATTTTGTTTTCTTGTGATCTTCTATTCTGTCAACCCGTTCTTTAAGTGCATCTAATTCAACATCGTGTTCAGCTCTCGGCACAAATGTTTCTATTTTTTTACTTAGAGGCATATGTACCCCTACATCATCTACGTGTTTATTCAATATAATCCAATCTGCATCGGTTTTCATAACTGCGTTTTTCTGTAATGCTTCTATATTATCATCTGTTTTTTGTTTCCAAAACAGACCATTCGCCCCTATTGTCAGTAACAAAATTAAATTTGCCAATCCAACATACTTAATAAAATTATTTTTAAAATATACTTGGGCTGATTCTTTCATAAATTCTTATATTCATGTTTAGCATTAAATGAAGGGCAATATTTCTGAACACCCGCAAAATCCCGATGGCCTAAAACCTTTGCTTTTCTGAATATTCTTTTAAGAGTTGCCACTAAATAAACAAGCGATGCTTTTTGTTGTGTCGTACGTGTATCTAAACCGCCTTTTCCTCCAATGTAACACACTCCTACACTGTTTTGGTTGTGACCCTTGACATGAGCCCCAGCAGTGTTTAAATCACGCCCTAATTGAATCGTACCGTCTAATAAAATAACGTAGTGATAACCCACATCTTTCCAGTTATTTTCTTCAATATGCCATTTACGAATATCATCAAGATCAAAATGCACATCCTTTGGGGTGTCCGCACAATGAATTACTATTTGATTTATTGTTCTCATTTTAATGCTGTTTTTATATTAAATTAAGGGCAGTATCTCAACCATTTGTGTTTTCTTACTATCACAATTCTTACTGAAGAATGGCTAAAATATCTGCCCTATTCCTCATATCACTAACTTAAACAATCCTAACAATTTCATAATAATAACACCTAATGCAGCAAAAAAAGCCCCTGCAAAAGTAGCCTTACCAATGATAACCTTTTTATCAGTTTTAAAGTTTCCAATGTCCCTAGTATTGATTTCAACTTGTTTAACAATACCGTTTTGTCCTGTTTTATCATTATTTTCCAACAGACCTTTAATGTACTGTATCTCTGACATTATAACATCTAATTTTTCATCTTGTTTCATTGAATTTATTTTTTGCTATTTTACTTAATCTTTTAAAATTATAATACGATGCTAAAAATACCACCGTTACCATTACCAAGTCCATTATTCTGTACCCTCTTACATCATACAAACGTCTGTCTATAACATTAGATACAGCCAATCCTATTCCAACATCCATTATAAACCTTTCAATCAATTTCAACCTTACATTGTCATTTGGTTTTTGTGCTGCCAGTATAAAACACAAAGCAACTACAAAAGCATATATATCAATCTTCAACATCCACCAAAGCTCAATACTATTTTCATCATCCATAGGGTAGAAATAATTGCATATATGATAGTTCGATAAAAAAAATACAATTATTAATGATATTAGAGCTATACGCTTATATAATTCAACCTTTTTTCTTAGGATATTTCGGATTGTCAGGATCCACCACATCTTCTTCTTGTGTTTGAATTACTTGTTCTTTTTTTTCTTCCTCTTCTTTTTTGTCCTTGTCCTTCATGGTTTTAAACTTTAGTTAAACTCTTTCTATTTGCGAATATCATACAGTTAAATATTTTGTTATTTACAATAATCGTATGAGATCCAAAATGTGTATATTTTTTATCCTCAATCGTTTCTCTGTGGCCTTTACTCCTTAGATAAGCATCAAATGTTCGCTTTATACCACCTCGCCAGGTAGTTGTACATTCTCCAACTTTCTTAAAGCCATACTCCCGGATATCATCTGCTCTCTTTAAACCAAAATCATGACTTGCTTTATCCTTACTGACCATATATTTACAATGTTTAACCGCAAATTCAGTCAATATCCGATCTGAAATTACTTTCCCGGTATTGTCTCTTATTCTATGATCATTTACTCGATCATGAAATTCCTTATCGTTACCACTATATTCAATAGTTTCCGGGGTGTAAGGTTTTTGCTTGATAGTTTTTTTCTTTGGCTTTTTCTTATTTACCAAATATCTTTGACCAAAAAATAACACCAAAGCTATTCCTACAACAATTATTATTGTTTTCATGATTTATCAATTTTTTGTTTGATTTTTTTCTTGATGAAAAACATTACAGTTGAGGGTGCATAACCTGTAATTATGTAAACAACATGCCCATTAATTTCAAACCCTGTAAGCTTTATTAATATCGGCAATAAAAACATCAATCCAATTGCTAAAAAAATTGCAAGAAACAATCTTTGAGCATCCTTTTGAGTGAATGTTACCCCAATGAAGGAAAAATATATAGTTCCTCCTTTTTCTTGTTTGCCTACAAAAGCATTTTGAAATTCAGCAATTAAAAATCCCAAAAGAACCAATCCTAAAACCGTTAGTATCTGTAAAATAGTTTCCATAATTTATCTAATTTAATTAATAATTTTCGTTAATATAATCATTTATAATTTGTTTTGCCTTGTCTAATATAGCCAACATCTTTGTATTTGTAGGCGGTGTAATCACATCTAATCGACTTTTAGCAACTTTCCATAGTCCTAGTTCCAAAGGTAATAAAGCGTCAAATAACGTGTTGCTAATGCCCTCAAATTGGTTATTCGTTAGATTCCCGGAATCATATTCACGCATGACCCTATCCCAAATACGTTTATTCCATAACTGGCCATCTGATTTATAATCAAGTAATTTATTAGCAGAATTATCATTATCTAATTGGGTTTGATCGTAAGCATCAATTTCAGCTTGTGTAAAGTCTTTAATTGCATAAGTGAACACATCATTAACAGTATCCATATAAATAGTGTCACGCTTTTGATATTGAGTCAAATTGGGTTGTACAATATCCCTAAAACCAAGCGCATACAAATCGCTTTCAGTACTCGCTCTAAAATTGATTGTGTTATTCCAAACTTTAGGAAGTGTGTTAAAAACTCTGATTTGTCCATTTATCTCAATGGCTTTCTGTCCGAATGCAATACCCGAAATCAGTAATGCAATTATTAAAAGTAGTTTTTTCATTTTATTTATTTTAAAGTCCATATTGATGCACTAAATCTATTGAAAATGATGTTGTATAAATTTTTGTACCATCAGGTTTAACATCCATTCCTCTCGGATTATTAGCTTCACTAGAAATGTCTAATAATTTAGAATCATAAGTCTTACTTGTAATATCCCACGGTGTAGATAATATCCATTGTTCCACGGCTTCAGTACTATTCATAATCACCCAAAATTTTAACCCTGTCGGTGAAATAGCACAATCAAAAGGGGTATCACCTGGGCTATCTGCCCACGCCCCACTATTTGAAGTTGATGATAAATCACTTATATCATACGGGGTGCCTGTTGAATGTCTATAAATTAAATTTGCGCTTGTGCCTGTCAAATATACATCAAGGCCACCATTACCCCAAAACATCCCATACATCCATGTAACCCCGTGAGAATAACTTACACTATCATAAGTAGCTGTATCTAAATCTCCTGGTGTTGAACATGAAAATTGATATAATGTCGTCTGTGTAGCAAGTATAACATTAGAACCTCCATTATACCATGTTAAACTCGTAAATGCTGAAGCTCCGGTTATCGTTATTTCAGCATTATAGGTAACAGTTCCTAAATCATAATCGACAGTTGGTAAATTCTCATAGATTATTGCTCCACCGTTTTTAATTGTATTGAGTATCGATCCGTCAGGATTCCATCTTGCACCAAATGGAGCCGTATTTGGACTTGTAGCAAATGATTTACTATCATAACTGAATAAATCAATATCAGGCCATTCAGTAACGCCATCTACTACTTGAGGTAATATTTTATTCCCTAAAACTTGTGAGTAACTTGTAAATGAAATTGACGTTATCAGTAATAACGATAATAATATATTTCTGAAAAGTGTTTTCATAATCTTAATAGTTTATTAGTCCGGCCACGAATGTCGGAGTTGCCGAATCATGACAATATATTTGAATTACATTGGTTTTTGTGCCATCATAAGCACTCAGATCACCTTTTACACCTGTTGGTAAAGTCAATGTATAGTCCCCGTCAATGATTAAACTGATTGTTTTGCCCTCCTGTACATCTGAGAATGTTAATGTGGTATTTGCAACTAAGGTCTTTTCGAATTGTATTCCTAAATCCCAATCTACAACTGTACCAGATAAAGCAGAAGTTGCTTTTAATTCTGTTTTCAGTTCAGCAACCCCAACGGCAAGAGCCTGCCATATTAACCCGGTAGTTTCTCCTGAAGCAGCAGTTAATATATAATCATTTGTGCCAACTGGCAAACGTGCATCAACAGTGCTGTATGTAAATAAGTCCCCTTTTGTTGTTAAAGGACTTGAAAATATATCACTTGTAAATGCTAATGTTCCGCTTCCATCCTGGAATGTATATGTCCTATCTGCTGTATTTGTATTTGTAAATAACCCATTAAAAGTATCTGCAACATTTCTTAATTTGAAAGTCCCATCATCAAATGTTTTTGCTCCTGTGACGCTTTGTGCTCCATCCGTAAACATGACATTATCTACAAACTCAAGTGCATTTTCAGCACCGGCAACAGCAACAATTTTACCTCCTTGACTTGAATAAGATGAAGGTGTATCCGTATGAGCTGAAAATGTGGTGTGCCCACCGCCACCGCCACCACCACCGCCACCGGCAGATGTATTTGGAACTTGACCTCTTAAATCTTCAGTATCATATAATTCCCAATCTGTACCATTGGCTTGTAGAACATAAGTGAATCTAGCTATTAGGAAACCTTTACCCTTAAAAGGTGCTGGTATATCATACACTGAATAATTTAATCCATCCGATACAGCATCATCAGGTGATGTTTTAGCATATGCATCTGTTGGTAAATTTATCATTAAATGGCTTGCTTCTCCTGTTTTATTTTGAACACCCCACAATACAAAACTAAAACTTGAATTAGCTAATGTAACACCTAAAGCATCTGATGTTTGAGCATTTAAATTAGTTACATCTACATATGGTGTTGTGAAGTGATTAGCAATATGTACATCATCGCTGACTTCGATATCCATTGCCGGAAATGTCTGTTTATGTAATTGATATATAACACCTGATGTATTTGAAACATAAACATTACTCGCTGTTGGAGAATCTACAGTACATGTTCCTACCGCCCCACTACTCCATGACGCAGGATCTTGTCTTAGACGTTCCCCAAGATGTAATATATGCCCATTGTCTCCTACTATTTTAATACGGTCATTCCAATTTCTATTTACTAAAGGGTCATCTTCTTGTACCTTTGAAGCACTTTGTACAAATACATCTGCTAATTTTATATGTTCTGCTACTGGAAATCCACTCGTGCTTACGGTCAATACTTTAGTAGATTCAGGAATGTAAATATAATTTATTTGTGGATTTGTGTCAGTACCAGCGGTTAAAGAAATAGTTTCAGGTGGAGTACAATCTAAATTAGTGAATCCGTCACTAAATACCATTGTTAAATCACCGCCTCCTGTTTGCTCTAAAGATCCTGTAATAGTTGCACCGTCACTTGATACAGTAAAATCTACATTCTGTCTAAAAGACCCATCCCAGGCACTATTAAATGTATCTGCAATTACATTTGTAAAATTAATAGCTACTTGCCCTTCTGTTGCATGAATTTTCAATGCTCCACCAATTAATAATGCATATGAAGGGAATTCAGGTCTTACATCAGTAAAATCCCCAGCTACTGCATCTGATAGATATAAATCAGCCCCCGGTGCAATACCATCTGTATCAACATCACTGACCCGACCCATTCTAGTTCCCATACCTAAAGCTCCATTAGCCATAGTATTGGTTGCCATAAATAATGTGCCTTCACAAGTTGAGTGATCGTCTGCTTTGGCTAAAATAACAGTTGGTATTATTTCAGAACCTACAATCGTTGCTCCAGTTGGTTTTACTATTTTTCCATTTGGAATTTCAACACCAGTATCATTATATATGAGAAAATAAAACTCCTGTCCAACTTGTAATATTGGCCCTAATCCTGTTGGAATATTCAATGTATGAAAATCAGTATTCCATGTTACGGATTCACCATCATTAAAAGTCACACTATCTAATGGGAAATCATTTATATCGGCTTTTAATTTATCAATAAAATCAGATGTTTTTATCCATTTCATTGCTTTATCGGACTCCATAACGAGTATGCTATCAATCTGCGTACCCTCTGTTATACCCGATAGTGTTGTAGGTAAACTAATATCATTTACTTGTGAAAATCCCGTAAACATTACGAGGATCATCGCTAAGGTTGTAAATAGTTTCTTAATTGTTTTCATATCTTATATTTTAAATTAATGCCAAACTTCCGATTGGGTTAAATGGTACCCAACTACCAACAAGGTCTTTATCACCAGCCTTTTTGAATGCTGCCGGCCACCAGGTCGTAGTATCCCAGAATCCACTATAAATTATATCATTATCTTCTATTGTCGATGCAAATGAAGGATTACTGTTATCAGGATGTTTCCTTAAACTAAAGCCATTTCCATTCACTGTTACTGTTGGGGCTGCACTGATAATTAAATCATTCAAAGTCTGGAAAGCAATCTGAGCGTTAACATCTGCTGAACTTAAATTATTACCAAAACTGCTCACATCAAGTGAAACATCTTCACCTGTTATTCCTACAGGATCAGGAGTTTCTCCACCAATTTGTACATAGATTTTATCGACTTGGTACAATATTTTGTTTGTTGATTTATTCCAGAATACAATTTTATCAAATGCGGTTCCACCAAAAATACCAAACATTTGTTTGAATAAATATACTTCCTGTTCAGTTACAAGATCATTGACATTTATCATGTTTTTATTTATGACAATCGTATCATTTATTAGTGTAACACCGCTAAATAATTGTACTTGGATGTGATCATTACCCCAGGCTCTTAAACTCTGAATACTTAATTTAATAAAATCAAAAGTAGAGATTTGTACCGGTGTTGAGTTGAACAATGAGAATTCATCATTGGTATTTAGATCATCAATCGTTTTAATAGACACAGTTCCTTCAATTGGGGCATCTGTATTCGCTAAATCGATTCTTGCAGCACTTGTATTTTCTGCTGTGTCAGATTCACCTCCTACTTCCTGTAGGTTTTCTAAATACCAGGTTTGAGTATCTATATTTGATGGTTCTGTTGATTGTCCTGGTATCTCAGCAAATGTTAATTCTACTTGTGAGCTAGTCTCAACGAGTGGCTTAATTGGAGCAGGGCCAACAGCGCTTTCTATAACGTCTATTAATCCTGCATCATCGCCATATATTGTATCAATTCTGTTATTTGTTATTATTGGGTCAGAGTCCGATAAAACAATAGTAAATCCATGAGAATAAAATAAAATATTATTCAATCGATATACTAAATTTACTGTTTTATATGTGAACCCACCTACATGAACAATATTACCACTTACTCTTCCATTCTTACCAACACTGTTTGCATCCAATACCGCTGCGTCTATTATCTGCTGAGCATTGATATACTGGCTTATTCCATTTACTTCAACCCGAATAGCAGATGAACTATTAAAATTTGTTTGAAAAGGGAAATCAGTTGTCTTTTTAATACTGGCTATGAGCGTATTGAGAGACAACGTTATGTCTGATAATTGCTGTAAAATTAATTTATACTCATCCATGGCTTCTAATATTGTGTAAATTTAAATATATCATTACATTTGTATATGATTTTGTTCAATCTCATGATTCTATTACCTTTAGTCGGTTTTTTTATCGGCAGATCAATCGGTAATTTACTAACTCCTAAATCTCAAAACTCTCAAAACAATGATTCAAATAACGTAGTCATTCATAATCATATCACTGAAAATCATCTTCATGTTACCGATGAACAAATAAAATCCATCGCTTCTAAAAATTAATACCCCACTATGTTATCACCTCCGGATATAATTCCTGGTAATTCAGCTGCTTCACTTTGTGGGACCTCTTGAGTCAACAAGTCAAATAACGTTCCTGATTTGGCCTGTATTGACTTGATATGATACAAATTAGTATCACCCAATGGTCCATCAACTTCAATTTCATCATTTTTGGTATATGCAACCCCGTCAAGAGTTAATACCTCACATGAAAGGGCTATCAATGCCTTTATCATCATTCCTGTGGCTATAGGTTCAAATTCGAATTCTTTTAACTCATATATTTTTGAATCCAGTAAAATGGTCCTTGTATCGCCTCGATTCACTTCACTTGGATCAATCTTATCGGCACCTTGTTTTATCAATTTCAATCGCATTATGTGTTCGATTCCTGTTGAATAATTGATTTTTGTATTTCTTAAATTTTTATACTTCATTTCAAGAGTGCCGGTTTGTCTCGTCTTAACATTTATACCTTCACTTATGAATGTAACAGTATCGAAATTACTGTCAGTTTCTACAATTTCAACACTGATATTCTGGTCTACATAAACACCCATATCAATATTGAATTCATATTCATCATAATTTTCTTTGTTATAAACAGATGAAACAACTTTGACGGTATCCGGATCCGTAAAAGGATTCACAATAACTAATACCTCAGCTTTTTTATCTTCATCAAAAATAATCTGTTCAATTACAAACCATGTACCATCAAAACTTACCCATCCGCCTATTTTACCCCAAAATGGCAGATTCCCATTCAAAGCATAATCACCCGTTTCTAATCCGGTAGTGTAATCATATATCTTCCCTGTTTGGAAATAGATTCCTGTTTTACCGAATCCAACATCGTAAAGTATACCGTCTCTTTTATCATTTTGATTCAAGTAAGCTACTGTTTTAACTACCGGTATGACATCTTCGGTTTCATCTTCCTTGATCACTTTTGCGGTAATAGTTTCATAATTAGATCGAAGTTGAGTTGTTACTTTGTTATCGCATGCCTGGAATAATTGTATTGTTTTTTCTGGTAGATCAACATCTTCCTGACAACTCAGTGTGTTATCATCATTTTTATATTCACCACAATCACCGAATGTTGTTTCTCTTATGTATCGAATACTGTTTTCTTTTGCTGGTAATTCAGCATTTGGAATTGATACCCCAACAAAACCACCTTCAAAATCAGCTACACTAAAATCCTTTGTAAATGAACAACCCAAATCATCTTTGACATACATGGTATAATCACCGGTAGCAATACCAGGAAATACATTTGAAGTTTGATAGGTAATATCATCTAACGAATATTCTAATGTCAACCCTTGTATATTCGTAATCAAAACAGTTACAGTTGCGCCATCAGGTGAATTTAACACGTTAATGATCGTATTATCAACAGATAAGAATTGGGGTAAGCTAAAAGTTTCTGAATCGGTATTGTCGTCTGCATCTTTAACAATCAAACTCAAATCAATATTGCGTACAGAATCATAATCGAATGGATTGTCGGCATTTGCTTCCTCCCCAGACCCTTTGTCTATAAAAACAGCCAAACGGCTTGTAGTGACGTTTATTTTAACGTTATTGCATGGATCAGTGTCTGCTTCACTGAATGAAATATCATCAATGGTAATGGCTTCTGTTTCAGTTTCATTAAAAACATCAACGGTAATTCTCCCGGAACTGGTATTGATTTCTTCACTAAATACCATATTGGATTGTGTCGCTGTAATAGTTACTACATTCAAATTGAAAGTTATCACATACAAACTTGTGGCATTATAATCCAACCCCACGGCATCTTGATAAAAGAACGCACAATTGTTCAGATCACTACCGATAGTTGTCAAAAAATGCCCTAATCTCAATTCAACAAATTCTTCATCAAGATTTGTAGCATTTAAACTATCACCTATTACCAAATTATCACTGACATTTGGTATTGATACGAACGTTATTTCTATATAACTTTTAGCCATATTATTTGATTTCTATTGTTGATAATTTACCATCATTGCCGATGATCACAGCGTAATCTTTAGTCCCATCAGGGGTTTTTACTATCCCTACAGTACTATGAGATTGTAAATACACATTTACTTTGTCTTGTTTGGTTTTAATGTCTGCTTTTTCTGTTTTTTCCTGAGTGCTTAAATCCCTGAATCTTTGTACTTTATAAATCTTTACATCGTCATCTGTTAAAGGAATTAACTCTTGATCTTCTGTAATTACAGGTACCTCAACATCCCAGTAACCTTCTTGATTCCATAAATGTTCCATCGTTAAAAGATTAACCGATGTTTTACCAATCAAATGTCTTGTTGGTATACTTGTACTACGCCATATTTCGTTTTCTTTTTTTACTATCATAATCCAAATCTTGTTTTATAAAAATCGAAGTTTTGTTGCACTTCAGTTACATTAAATTCTTTATTGTCGTAAAAATTAAATATTGGTAATTTACCATGTAGCACCTGACCGCCATTTAAACTGGCATTTGTATTTACTTGGCTAGTACCTCCAAAAGCAATACTATTAGTTTTTAATGTTTTATTAATATTATTTACATATAGCTTAAAATTAGGTACACTTATTGCTGAACCTCCATTATAAGTAAATACGACCTGATACCAATTCCCCGAAGCAAAAGTACTATCATCGGTATTCATATTAACCCATGAACCAAATTCAGTACCCGACCCAAATACAATATTATTAATGCCATAATTTACGTGTGATTGCGAAAGAAAACAAATATAAGAAAATGATGTATTCGTTTTAATCTCAAATAATGCAGGAAACCCCACAAATGTATCAAGATAAAACCATGTTTCTATTGTGAATTTAGTACTTAATGTTATGGAATAACCTGTATTCCCTAATACATCATCGTTGTTACCATCAAATGTCAATACTCCACCATTAGCAGCACTAAAGCCAACACCATTCCTTAATGTAGCATCGTAATTATTTGCAGTTAAATCAAACCAATTAGTACCACTCCCAGGATAGCTTGCAGCATTACCCGAATCAAGATTAACAGTTGCCCCTGCAACAATAACAGCTCCGTTGCCTTTTTTCTTTAACCATAATTTTTTCTTTCCTATTATATTTTTCATGTTGCAAGATTTTCGTTAGCAAATAAAACTGACTCACTTCCACTTGCTGAATTTTTAATAGATGCAATAATATGATTTGTAACTGCACCACTATAAGATTCTGAACTTGGAGTTTCCTCCCAATCAGGAGTGTTGAATGTTGGCACAAAACTTCCGTCTAAATATATTTCGATAGTATTAGATTTACCCTCTACAAATCCTATATCTGAAAATACTGTATTAGCTGTCATTGTTAATATAAATACTGCACCTAATTTACTCCAATCAATATCATAAGTGCCTGATACGTTAGCTATGATTATTTCAGAACCTTCTGCTATTTTATTATCAACATATTTTTTAGTTGCTGGTTCATAATCTTCTGTTGGTGTAAATGTTTCCGTTTGATCTTTTTGAAGTACATTTCCTGCTAACGCATTGTGCTTGGTTTTGATTTCAGTCACATCAACAGCCCTAATTGTCTTTACTATTGGTAAACCCGATTCTTTTGCCTTTACTTTATTGTCGAATGTTATTAAATTACTTACTGCCATATCTTAGTATAATTCATTATCTAATACGTTATCCAATCCTTTTGATACATCTACAATACCAATAGGTTTTATCGTTTCACTGAGCGGTAAATTCGCTCTTCTTAATTTCCATTTACCAGTTTCTTCAACTACTAAATTGTCAAAAAATCCTTTTTCTATTAGCCCATTCTCATTTTTAAATTCAATGATGCCTTGCAGATTTGGGATCTCTTTCCCTTGAACTATTGTTTTACCTTTAATCAGTTGCTTTAGATCATAGTCTACAGGAAACTCAAATTCTACATATTGATTTGTAAAAAGAGCAGTATCAAATTGATCATTCTTAATATCTCCCGATTCATCAAATAATACCCCGTTTTGAATAGCTTTTAGTTTGTCATTTGCGCTCGATCCCCCATACCTGACAAATTCGTATGGGTACCGTATAAAGCTTGAAGAAATAACCGACCCGTGATTGCGTAGCATTTGGGTTTGTGTCAATCTTAAATTAGTAGCACTATCCGGACTATAGATACCCGTTGGCTGTTCATCAAAGTCATCTTGCCAAAAACGTTCTTCAAATACCCCTGTATCTGGGTCACTTCGTTTTGCGTCTTTTACAAATATTTTCTTATCCCGTTTGGTATCAGTGGTACCAAATCCTGACTTCTGTTTTCGCCTGGTTAATTCTTCACCTAATGAATCCCGTCCATATTTACAAATTATTTCATAAGTGTTTTGTAGAATGTCCAGACATGTTGCAAAAGAACTTTTACCATTGTACTCATCAAGACCCATTACTTCATCATATTCTTCACCCTGTTGAGAACCTACATCGACAGTCGAATAATATTGGTCAACTATTTTAGTTCTGTTTACATTTTTAACTTTAACATACTCAAAAACACCATTCTCATTGATTGTCCCCAAACGTATAGTAGTATTCCGATTATAGAAATATGATTTTTTCTCAACAATAACCTTTTCAATCCCAACCCTTTTTTCAATTCCATAACCTAAATTTTTAAGGGCTGTATATGATTTTATGTAATCATTCCATGAAGTAGTTATTCCTTTATAACGTTCATCGCCTTGAGCAAATCCACGAATCCAGAATCCATGATAAGCAGGTATTAATGATGAATCACCATCTGCATCATAACCGATATCTGTTCTTCCAAATTCATCGGATATCATCAAATCCTCTTCATCAGTGATTATCTCAAGTATTCTATTACCCATTTCAAAAGGTAGTAAACAGTTCGTTTGAGTAGCATCTATATTGCTGTCTTGCTGTACATCAATACTACATTCCACATTATTGAAATTCACTTTTAAATCGCCATCATAATCAATAAATAAAATGGTGCCTCCAAATTTTGCTTGCCCATACCATCGTAATGATAAACTTTCCCCTGCCTGAACATACACTAAACTTGTCCACGTAAAACTAATTACATGATTATTCATATTATAAGGGTTTGGTACAGTATATAAAGTTTGTTCACTTACATGAGTAAAATTTAAACCATCTCCAAATTTAACTAGATCGACTCTCATAATAGCATCCCTTAAATCATCTACCTTTATAACTTCAATAGTCGCTGTCATTGAAATAGTAAGATTTATTATTTTAGTTATATCATTATTTTTATAAAACATTGTACTGGCAGAACCAACACCGACATCTGTGGTAAAAATATTCTTAAATGTAGATGTAATTCTTTCATCAGATGAATATGTTATTGTAGTCGGTACTCCCAATGATCCAAATCTTGTATTCCCACCTTGAAAATTCATTCTGAAAGCATCACTGTTACGATTGGCATCGGTAGTTTCTAGCAATGATTGTAAAAATATTTTTCTTCCGGATAATGCTAACCTTTTTAACACCAAAGGATCCATTGCATTACCATTCAAAGTCGTCAATCTCTCCAATTCTATTTGTTGGTTTAACCTTGACTTCATTACTTGCCCTATCCCACTTATATTAAGTTTTAGAGTCACATAAGTTTCAGCTATTTCCAGGGTACTAAAATCCAAAAATCCTTCCTCATCACGTTCCCAATCTCTTGTTTCGGGATTACGAATATCGATCAGTAAGCGTAATCTCGCTTTAATATCATAATACTCATCAATCAATAAAATGAAAGCCTTGGCATTACCCACAAATTTTATCTCACGGCTTTGATTGAAAACAATTCCATCACTTTTTTTATGCCTGGAATACTCAAATCTAATCACATCATATTCTACCGGCTCATCTATAACCAAAGGAGTGTATGCGTTATGTTGTAACGTAAATCTGTGAGTATCGGTATATTCTAATAATAAACTCATTTAATCCCAATTAAGATTGTTATATCTGAATAATTCATGATTTATATCCGGTGGTGGTGTCTGATTATTGGTAACACTCAATTTTAATTTTTCAATTGATGACCTTGTTTTTCTTTGCTCGTTAATCATTGACATATAAGCGTCAAACGTTTCTCCTGATTCATGTATGCTTAAATTCCTGTCCTGTATCTCGAAATTAGCCATGATTGCAGCCGTTTTTACTTTCTCATATTCATCAACACTGGTATGAACTGTAGTACCTCTTGCTAAATTCAATACAGATGGCCTGTCAACTATGTAAGGATTCTTATTTGGTTCTTCAATAACTTCCGGTCTTTTTTCAGAAACATACGCAGGGCCACCTTTAAAACCTTCAACACCTTTTTCAAAACGAGGTATTGGAGAAGCTAATACAGCAGCTATTTGTGCAGCACCCAAAGCTGATACAAATGCCGTCAATAATCCGGCTGATATGCCAAAATCAAACTTAGGTACCTGAGCCCAGATACTAACTATTGCTTGGGCTGTGTTAATTGCTATCTCAGTGGCAGCTATTGCCTTATTGAATTTAGCTTGGCGTACCTGTTCCTCCCGTTTTTTAGCTTCTAATTCAGTCCTTTTTTGTTCCTGTTCAGCACGTATTGCATCTTGCTGTACGGAATCACCTTCAGCTAATTCAAATTGTCGGTCATAGAATTCATCATTAGCCTCAATTTGTTCATCTATTTTCCTGATATTAGAATCAAAAATACTTGATTGAATATCACCCAACACACTGAATGCAGCACCAATACCCTGCAATGCATTATCGAAACCATCAACAAAACCGGTTATTAATGTCTCTAAGTTCTGAGCATCCAAATTCAATGCAGAGGCAATAGTCTGTGATGCTTCTCTGATCTTTGTAGTTTTAAATGCTTGTAGTCGCTCTTCTGCTTCTCTTTGTGTCTCTAAATCAGCTAAAATACCATCTGTTACAGTCTGAGATAACGCTAATTTTAAAGCAGCTAATTGCTGTTCTAATGATGCACGCTGTTCGAATGACAGATTAGCACTTAACAACTCCGTTCGTACTACACCAATCTGTATTTTGATCGTTTCCTCGGCTGCCTTTCTTTTTATGTCAATGATATCCTGTTCGAATTTCGCTATAATTCTAGCTCTTTCTTCCTGAGTTAATTCCTCATTCGCTATTTCTTCCTGGAATTGCTTTTCACGGGCTGTCAATAATTTGTTTAATGACTCAGTACGTACCGCATTTACATTATCAAGATTCTCTTTTAACTTATCGAATTCACTCTTCAGGATTGCTTCAACTCTTTTCTGTGAATCTTTAACCAATTGTTCACGTGCTTCATTGAACTCTTCATCGATAAGCAATAATTCATCTTTGCCTCCTTTGGATGTTGCTATTGCTTGATCACGTTCTAAAACCAATAATTTATGACCTTCAAATACTGATCTTCGATGGAACTCCAATCGTTCATTTAGAGATAATTCCTCATTTTCTGAAATCTCTTCATTACTATCAATCTCATTTTTTACCCTAAATTTAGCTAATTCAAATGCATCTTTACGTAATTTCTTTTGTGCTTTTTCATTAATCTTTTTCTGCTCATTCGTTACTCTTTCCTCTTCATCAATAATAAAATCTGAATTTGTTTTTATAATTCCTCGTAATGTTTGTGCATTGATAATAGCTGATCGGATGAATCTTTTTTGACCATCCGTGAACTGTGCAGCAACATCAATCTGTTTATCAAGACTAGCAATATCATCACCCCTTGCCGATGTCAATAACCCAATTGCAACACGTACTTTAGTTGCATTTACGCCCTGGTCCTCCAATGTTTTGCGTAAGTCATCCTCACCACGTTGTAAAGCATCTGAAGCTATATTCAACCGATCATAACCCTTAGCAAACTCACCAATATCTTTAGTCAATTTATTTACTCTTAATTCCGTTCTTTCAGCTTCATCATTGAACTCACTCAATTCTTCAGTAGCTTCTTTGGCACCCACCCCAAATGCCACAAATATAGCAGCAGCAGCAGATAATACACCTAATAAGATACCCACCGGACTTGTTTTAGTTACTATACTGAATAATTTCATCGCTTTGGTGGCTTTAGCTATTCCCCCGGCCAGTGCTATCTTAGCGAATTTCAATGCAATTATCGATGCCGTATATGCTTTGGTTAATAAAGAAACTGAAATCATAATCAATTTATACAACACGAAAGCCTTGACTACTCTAAATACAAAAGTAATAACCGGTCTAAGATTCTCAGCCAGCAATCGAATATTTTCTTTTAGTGTAACTGTAATATCATTCGCCTCATCCTCTTCCAAAATGATTCCCTGCCATGCTGATCTCAATAACTGTAATGCACCATCCAGGGTGTCCAGTTCTTTATCTGCCATACTTTGAGCAGTTCCGGCAGACCTTTGCAGTGATTCATCCAATTCATTCGTTAAATCGATGTTATTTGATAATACAGCAGCAGATACAGCAGCCCGTTTTCCAAATTCATCATTGGCAGCCGTTAATTTGTCTTGACTGTCTTTTATAGTTTGGAGTATCTTTCCATAATCATCACCTTTTTTTGCAGCCTCAATAAATATATTCCTTAATGCTGTTGATGAAGTTGATACATCAATACCGGAATCCGATAGTTTACCCATCAATGCAACTAATTTCGTAAATGGTATTCCGGCAGCATTTGCAGCACCAGCAACAATAGGTAATCCTTTTTCCAGTTTCTCAAAAGTCAATGCACTCTTAGCAGTTGCCAATGATAGTACATCTAATATTTCCGGAGCATCTATTGTACTAAAATCATCAAACGTATTAACAATAGCTCCAACCAAATTAGCTGTTTGGGCTAAGTTAGCATTCAAAGCAATAGACCCCTGAATTGTAGCTTCGGTAAGATCAATAATCTCGGATTGGCTGAACCCTAAACGGGCATAAGCAATTTGTAATTCTGTGACCTCACTGGCTGTTTTAACAGTAATGGCACCCAAACGCTTGGAATCATCTGTAAGTCCCTGCATCTGGTCCCTATTGACCTGTAGGATGCCTGATAACGTTGCATTTTGCTTTTCAAAATCCTTCATTATCTTGATGCTGTTCTTGAATACCTGTATGAAGGCAAATATACCACCGGTAAATCCTAAAGCAGATGTAAATGTTCTTAGTGCTCCGGTGGCTGCCCGTAATTGTTGTGGGTAATTACCTACATTCTCCTGGAATTGACCTGTAGCTGTACGTATTTTAATGACTGCTGCACCATATTTTTTCATTGCAGCAGTTGATTGAATCAATTCGGATTGTTCTTTATCACTCAATCTATTCCCTAAAGCTCTTTTAGCATTTAAATTCTGTACGCTTTCCCTGGCACGGTTCCTTAATCCAGTCAAACGACCCATGGCCGTTAAGTTCTGTTTTAATTCCAAAGTACTTTTACGTAGGCTTTCACGCTCTGATATCAATGCTCTACTCGTACCCTCAGTAACTAACAGGTTTCTTCTTTTTGTGGAGATTAGATTTTTCTCAATTTGATTTTGCTCTTTCCAAACTACCTGGTTATTTTTTAATGCTTTGTTTTGGTTAGCTAGTGCGGTACTGGCTTTTTTACTCGTCTCTGTAATCTTTTTTTGTGTTTCAACGAATTGTTTTTGTGTAGTTACATTTGCCAGTTGTTTGTAGACTTCGAATAAGGACAATGCAGATTTCTTCAATGCCTCATTAGCATCGATGGCCACCTTTACATTTTTAGCGTACTTCCCTCCCCACTTTAGGGCCTCATCGGTGATTACTTCTTTCCTGGTAATTGTTCCGCTTGCCATTATCTACGTTTGTTTTTATTCTTAATCTTTGAATTTACCTCTTCCAATGCTTTCATTTTTTGTTCAGCAATATTTTTCAATGCATCGAATTGAATTGGACTGATCACATTTGTATCGTACATCAATCCGGTAATTGCACAATATCCTAATATCACCCTATCAATAGTACTGGTCTTATCGCTTTTCTCGTATTTTGGTAATCGCTGTTCCAATCTTGCTATTTTAATCAATATCGATTCTGATTCACGGTCAATGTTATCCAAATCCTGATTGAAATTCTGCTCAGTTAATTTATACCGATAGGACCTGATCATATTTTCAAGATCAATATCCCGGTCAAATCTTAATGCACTAATACCAATTTTTATAGAATTATATTTAGCTTTTAATGTTTCGATCCTTACAGATACATCGAATAATTTTTTCTCATTACCATCCGGTATTCGTTCATCATACTCATCTTTTAAATGGTTCCAAATCTCTTTTAATGTGCTCTCCGGAGTCTTTTCATTAGACAATAAATGTATCTCACCGGTCTGTCTGATCCGTAAGAATAATTTTAATGGTATTATGTCTAATGTATCATATATCACAATCCTAATTGTTTTCTTGCTGATTGTTGGTAGAATGGTAGTATTCTTTCTTTGATAACTTTATTCAGATTTGTATCAGTAATCCCAAAAATATCTTTACTCAATAAACTTGGGTTATCCAATATGTCATCTGTTTTTGGATCCGATGCTCCAAAGGTTACAAAATCTCTTGATACAGTGGCAAATATGCTTGGTAAGAACACATTGGTATCTTTTAAGTCAAATGGTTCCCCTTCTCTTTTGATACGGCCTGACCCACCTAATAATGCTTGCTGTGTTGTCAGTTTTTCGGTACCCTGGGAATAAAACCCCAAGGCATTGCCGAAAATATCTGAACTAAATTGAAAAATCTGATCCCGGTTTAAATCCGCTAACTGCTTTTCAATCGATCGTATAAAATTAAATAGTATGTTTATCTGACTTTGTGGTGTTACTGTCCTAGCTTTATTTAGCTGTTGTTTTAGAGTTGCCACTTGTCTCAGGTTTCTTTTTTTTAGCCCATTTAGCAGTTTCTTTCAAAACCCTGGCATGAACTTTTTTCATTTCGGCATTACGTTTATTCGCAGGAATTGCCATAAAGACATGAGTTTTGCCAAACTCTTCTTTAAAATCTGCGAAGGAACGGTTATGTCCCTCCGCAAATGTTATCCCTTTATAGGTACTTCTCATGATATTACGTTACGGTAATTGACAATGCTTCAGGGATTTCATAATTGATGTCAACCTGTTCAATAACTCCTGTTCCAACAACTGTAAATCCAGTTAAAAAGTCTACTCCTGTTAATTCATAAACACCATTGGCATCCGCTGCTACAAATGCGTGAGCATGTGTAGTTCCAGTTAAATCTAAAAGATCAATATCAGCAGTAACTAAATTAGTTACCAATGTACCACCGGCACAATGAGAAACTGCTGTAAACTTAATGGATGTAGCACTATTACCAGCTTCTTCAACTAATTCAAGATCGTAAATACCATCTAAATCATCTTTTACCAAGTCAGATTTAGTTAACACAGTATTCAATATCTCATCTTTGTCCTCGAATATGATCTCAACAGTCACAAAAGGAACTTTCTCCTTAGTGGCCCGTTTTCGTTCAACTGTCAATGATTTGATTCTTCGACCTCGTACACGTACGCCATCAGTATCATAAACACCGGAATAGTCAGCATCTTCATTGAATTCGAATAATTCCAGGTATTCATCATTGTCCTCATAGGATTTCAATGTCTCATAAGCGCAAACGCTCAAATACATTTCACCGGTTAATATATCGGCTCCTTTTATCGTTCTTTTCTTGAAATTACCACTTTCAAAGAACGTGTCCTCTGTACTTCCGTCTGCCACCTCATAGATGTCAAACAATGGTACAAGATTCTTTGCTACAATAGCAGCTTTCCATGTTGCTACCGTTTCAAAAGCTGCTACGGTTGCAAATGCAAACTGTTTTGATATAATGGGAAGTGTCAGTAAGCTCTCTAAACAATCCGGTTTTCTAAACCCTGTGTTCTTGGCCTGATCTTCACTTACGCATATTTTATTATATGTGCTCATTTTTTTATTTGTTTTTAATTATTTTTTATGGAATACATCCATCGTTAAATTTTACTTCAATTGTTAACGTTTTAGCGTCCCAAAGATCAATAGTGAAATTTTTATCTGTTTCCGAATAATTCGGATAGTTAAAAATAACCCAATTCAGATCCCGGACAGCAGAAAGTTTTGAATTGCGTAACTTCTGAATAAAAGTATCTGTCAAAGGATTCAACACAACATCAAAAGATCTTAAATATCTCTCATCGTTATACAAATCTTTATTAGATTCCCTGGTTGCAATAACAAAATTACATGATTTAAGAACTGATGTCCCCCTATCCGTATGTGGATCTGGGGTAGGCAACAACCAAATTAATGGATATGCATCCGGTTTTTTCAGTAAATACCTTTTCAATTCGTGCTTATGCCCCCAACCGAAAAACGGTGTATTGGAAACATTATCATTCAATCGAATTTCATCAATGGTACCTACTATACTTCTTAAACTGTGTTCTACAACTATCAAAATCCAAATCTGTTATAAGGTTGATAAACTTTGAATTCAAAATCAGGAAATGCAGTAGCATCCAATTCATTTTGATCTACCAAATACTGATACAATGAAACTCTTATATCATCTTCCCGTGTGAAACTATCTGATGCTTCTATGAATCTATTATCAGTTAAATCATGAAGATTACCTTGATATTTATCCATAAACTCACCCCAATTCCTTACATATTTTGTAAGTGCATCGGCACTATCTGCTGTATCAGATGTACTTCTGATAACGCCAATAATGGTATAAGTCAATTCATCGTTTCTTTGATATTGGCAAGCTACAAAAAAAGCAATCAAACTTTGTTTTGAATAGCCTTGCAATCCATCCCATCGTTTAACTTTATCATCAATTGTATAGTCCTTACCTAAAATTAAATCCTGCCATTTCTGAGCAGCTGTCTCTGCATGTTCAGGGTCAAATGGCTTTTTAGCAAATTCAGCTACTAACTCATTATAGAGTGTTACGCCTAAAGCATTTAATAATAAATCACGTTCATATTTATCAATAGTAGCATCTAATTCAGCCGTTACCGTTGGGGCTCCAACAGGTTGTGCGTTTATATCTGTCTTACCAGGAATCCTAGCTTCTAATACTTCAAAATATGTGGTGTCAATTATCATTTTTTAGCTTTTCTTGAACCTTTTCCCCTCCCTTTTTTCTTGGGAGCAGGTTTTGGTTTCGTTTCCTTTTTAACAGGAGGTTTTGACGCCTCCTGCTCTTTATTTTCTATGATTTCTTCTGAAACCTTATCTTCAGCAAATGATAATTTAAGCCTAGTACGCCTAGCCCTTACTTTGAGCTCCCGTGCTAATTGCTTAATCTTACCTTCACTTCCTTCGATTTTTAAAATCATAATTCAGCTATTACGCAGTTTCTAATTGAGTTTTCGCAGTACTGAATTTACCAAATATAAACCAGTAAGGATTATAGATTGGGAAGATTATCTCTTCTTCAATAACCACTACGATCTCATTTTTCCTAACAGTTTCTACATCTTCAACGAATTGGATATTCAAAGGAGTAAATTCCTTTAATTCAACACCGTTTCTTGAGAAGTCCCCATTCAACCATTTACCGTAAGGCATGGCAGTAGTAAAGGCAACCGGTTTCCCGTTTACACCTGTAACTCTACCATTGGCATCTTTAGAAATATTAAGATAGTTACCTTGAGTATCCTTCAACAATCCCATTTGAGTACCTTGAGATGGATGTATTACATAACCTGTGTTAACATATTCACCAGCTTCCAACTGAGCATCTGCAACAGCCAATACATCATATTCCTGTGCTAAATCTATACCTAAATAGAATGGAGAAGTAGATGATCCAGTCCATGCACTTGTGTCAGCCTCAGTAACGAATGTAAGGTCAATAATTACCTGAGTAGTATTGATTACTTCAATTGAACTATGAGTGGCATTATACGTACCCTCAGAAGCGTTTGCAATTGTCAGGTTATCACCATTTCTTAAATTGTGAACTGCTGCAAATGTGATCAATGCTTGAGTACCTGCATTGTAAGTTGCAACACTTGAAATTGCACCAGCTGTATAGGTATTAGGTGCTAAATCAAATGCCTGGGCATCATTAGCCAAACCTTTTACATTATTCCCTGCACCGTCACCAAACAGTAACTGAACATCCTCCACGAATAAAGTAGCGTCCGGTAATTTGGCCAATACTTTATTTATAACAAATTGAAGTCCATTAGTTTTAATTTCTCTTTTGGAAATTCTCATTGAGTTCGCAATACGTTTCAATCCCCAGGTGTTTTCTTTAGATTTGAATACACTTTCTGCAGCTTCTGCGTTCTCTGCCAACATAGTAGCTCCTAAAGTTAATGCATCCGTATAATCATATACCTGACCAGAAACAATCTGAGCCTGATCTGTCATACTTACATTCAATAAGTCTCTAACATGAGTCATCCTGGTAGGAGCATCATCCCGTACAATATCTGAAATCTCGCTAATCATTACGGTACCCGTATGACTTGACGTATCAACTGTTGCTTTGGTGGCAACATCTTTCAAGGATACTTCACCCTTTACTGAATCAAGACACATTTTATTTGATGCCCCTTTAAAGCCACGTCCTTCAAATTCTGTAAAGGCCTCAGAATTAAATGCTAATTTAATCAATCCTTCAATCTGATTTCTTCGGCTTATTTTCCTACGAACATCCGGGATTTGATATTGCCCGTCTTTCATTTTTGTGATTTCAGTACCTTGTATTTTAGCAATATCCTTAATTTCCTTTGCTAAATCCGTCACTGTTTTTACTTCCTTTTTAAGATCATCAATCGTTTGGACATATTTAGTCAACGCCTCTACCGGCATATCCTTAATAGTCTTATTGAAATCTGATTTAACTGTTTCGATTTCCTCTTTTGTAAGGAAATTTTTAGTTGCTTTTTCCAGCTTCCCATCAAAATCAGCTATCATTTCAGCTCTTTGATGTTCTGATTTGTCTGCAGTATATTGTGCCAATTCCTCAACAGTCAGAGCTTCTTTTTGCTCTTTTGTGATATCGACAAACTTACCGTCTTTCATCCAAATTTTCATAAGTGTAAATTTTAATTTGTTAAATGTTTATAAAATTCCTTTTTACTTTCCTGAAGTGCCTGTTCAGCGGCCTCAGTCTTTTCAAGAAGTGCTTGTTCAGCGGCTTCTTTTGTTTCCTTTGAGTCTGTAATTGGCCCGGTAGCTGCATTGCTACCAAATATAACCAAACTACTCTCATGTATGTTTTTAGCCTCGGATACTGCCCAGAAAAAGAATATTTCTTCGAAGTCATCCTTATTGGCTATTATTTTTATGTATTTATCATACCTTTTTTTGTAGGTAATGTCATCTTCATCATCGCTATTCAAAGCTAATTCGATGGTTACATATTGCATTCTCACACTAGCTTCGATATCATCACCACTTTCTAACCAATCTTTAGCCGTTTTGTTAATTACTTTATTTTTGGCCACCTTGTAAATTAATACTTGAGTTTTACCTTCATATGTTTTCCCAATCATACTGAATGGAATCATAGCGATCAACATTTTCACATATTCTTTCTTAACAATTACCTTGTCCAACTCAAGCATGTGATCGGCCACTAAATAATTTTTACCTTGTTGGGCCGGTACAGTAATATCCCAAATACCATTAAGATGTAAATCATCATGGTGATCTAAAATTCTAGTGGAATTAACTGCTATGTAATAGTGATGATCATCTATTTTTAATCCTTTGATTTGATCGGATAATTTAGAGGAGTCAAGGGCTTTAGCAATCACACCGGCCCCTTTTTCACAAGACTTTTGAATCTTAGACTTTTTAAAAGCAATGATTTGATTTTCATTAGCCTTTAATTCTTTAAACATTTCCTCTTTATTAACGAAATCCCGATTAAGTGCTTTACAATGTATCATTTCAAGACTGTTTTATTTCCTTTCAAAATATCCAATTTCTTCCTAATGGATTCTTTTAATTTAGGATCGTTAGTATTCTTTTTTATTTTTTCTAT
>DAOVYU010000399.1 GCA_030635465.1 Bacteroidales bacterium
CCTAATGCTAAAACTATAGAGATTATCGTGCTTAAGATTTTAATAAAAGGAGTGTATTTGCTGTGATTCAATCCAAGCGATTGAAAAGCCGATTGAAATCCATGTTGTAAATGGAATCCCAGGAAAACAAATGCCAGTATGTATCCAAAAACAAATATTGGGATTTGAAACTTAGCAATGACCATTGCAGCTAGATCATGATACATATTTCCACCAATTGCCACTTCACCAACCTCACCTAAAAACTTGGCTTTTATATAAAAGTCACCCAAATGGATCACCAGAAAAATGAAAATAAGTACAGCAAGGTGGATCATAAACTTTGAAAACGGAGAAGTATGTGACCAGCCTTCTACTTTATATCGTGCAGGACGTGCAAGCCAGTTTTGGATCTGGATAATAACACCATAGATGATATGAATGATAAATCCGCCAAATAAAACCACTTCAAAAATTTTGATGAAAATGTTTGTTCCCATAAAATGTGCAGCAATATTAAACAAGTCTTTACTTGGCAACAGCACAAATAAGTTTATGGTCATATGCACAAACAGAAAGGTTATTAAAAACAATCCTGCTAACGCCATCACATATTTTTTCGTCAAGGACGACTGTAAAGTTGAATTCCCCATGATAAATTATTTTGTCTGAAGATTTTTTTGATTTCTGATCACTAAAACTGTGTTAATGGATTAACATAAGCAAAAATATGTTTTTTATTCATTACAAAAATGGTTTTGCTGATATTTGCAATAATTTTTAAACAATATAAATTAAGCTATCTGTAAAATGAAGAAGGTAAGCGTTAATAAAAGTTTGTTTATTAAAAACCGTAGCAAAATTTTTAATAATCTAAAATCAAATTCGTTAGCTATTGTTACCTCCAATGATGAATTAACCCGTAGTGGTGATCAGCATTTTCCCTTTCGTCAAAATTCCGACCTGTTTTACCTAACCGGACTTGAACAGGAAAAATGTATATTAACATTTTGCCCCAATCATCCGGAAAAAAACCTGAGGGAAATATTATTTACTATTAAACCCAATGATCAATTGGAGACCTGGACAGGACATAAATACACGAAAGAGGAAGTTCAGCAGATTTCTGGAATTAAAACTGTAAAGTGGATTGATGATTTTGATATGACCCTCCGCGATCTGGCGCTTAGTTCGGAGCATATTTATATAAACTTAAATGAATACATCAAATATGAGTCCCCGGTTTTCTATCGTGATCAGCGAGTAGTAAAGAATCTGAAAGAGCAGTTCCCGTTGCATCAGTATCATCGCTTAGCACCTATTATCACTCATAGCCGGTTGATTAAAGAAAAGGAAGAAATTGATCTTTTGGATCAGGCTTGTGATATTACCAATGCAGCTTTTCATCGTGTACTAAAGTTCGTGAAGCCAGGAACAAAAGAATACGAAGTAGAAGCGGAAATGACCCATGAATTCATGACAAAAGGTGCGCGAGGTCATGCTTATCAGGCCATTGTTGGCTCAGGGAAAAACGCACTGGTACTTCACTATATCGAAAACAGTGATGAGTGCAAAGATGGTGATCTGCTTTTAATGGACTTTGGGGCTGAATATGGCAACTATGCTGCTGATTGCTCAAGGACAATTCCCATTAATGGTAAATTTTCCGATCGGCAGAAAGTTTGTTATGAAGCCGTATTGAAAGTTCAGAAGGCAGCAATCAAAATGTTTGTACCTGGTAATACAATTGACAAAGTTAATAAAACCGTTTTCAAGTTAATGGAAAAAGAGCTTATTAAGCTGGGTTTATTAACCCAGGAAGAAGTAGATAAACAAAATCCTGATCAACCTTTGTACACAAAATACCTGATGCATGGGATCACCCATTTCATTGGTTTAGATGTTCATGATGTAGGTAACAAATATGAACCATTTAAAAAAGGAATGGTACTCACATGCGAGCCAGGACTATACATCAAAGAAGAAGGAATTGGTATTCGAATTGAAAACGATATTATGGTAGACGATAATCCATTGGATTTGATGAGAAATATTCCACAGGAAGTTGAGGAGATAGAGAAATTGATGAGCAAATAGAAAATACTGTATACTCTTTTAATCTGTATTCATAAAAAAAGACCAACTTCTATTTTTTTATAAATTTCAATGTTGAATACTTATTGTCAGTCAAAATTTTAATCACATATAATCCCTGTGATAATCCTTCTAAATCTAGATTAAAACTCTGACTACCAGCTTTGATATTTTCCAGGTATTGAGCAAATACTAAATCACCCTGGGTATTATAAATTTCAACTTCAAGGTTACCTTGCCATTCTTCTTGGATTGAAAATAAAATGGAAGCTTCATCCAAAACTGGATTTGGGGATATTGATAGGGCAAAGTTTTCGGTTTTTGATTGATCTGAAATTCCTGTAAATTCAAGAATAGAAAATGGTGTTTCGTTAACAGAATATAAATCGGCTAAGCCAGGAACTGTTAGTTTAATAAAACACTCATCCGAATTAATATTGGGCACCATCCAGTCATAAAGTGAATTACCAGCGGTAGTACTTCCTACAACTATACTCCAGTTTTGACCGTTATCAGATGAAAACTCGATTTTTATCGAATTAATGATCTCACTTTCCCATGTAATATCAAACTGAGTAAAACCGCTTAGGATCTCCCCTCC
>DAOVYU010000323.1 GCA_030635465.1 Bacteroidales bacterium
AAAAGTACGTAATATCATCAATGGATAAATTGCACGATTTTGAATTGCATGGAAGCTTTGTAAGTCTTGACAGGCTTTATTGCAACTTATTTGCAGAAGGAAAGATAAACTTTGGAGTTGACTTAGGACAAGTAAAAAGTGAAATTGTTGGTAACATGAATTTTGACATTAATAAAAATACAGTAATTGTTGATGCAATGATGACTATTGATTTCTTTTTTGCACCACAAGCAATTCAAATAATGGCAGATACCATTAATGCTGATAATTTTTTAAGGCCGGTAAATACAAAAAGATTAACCTTTATTAAAGGGATGAAGGAATTAATTGGAGTTGATTTGGCAGAGCAATTATTTAATGAAGCACGTCTTTTAGGTCAGTATAAAAAAATACCTGATGAACTATTACATACTATTTTACTTACTGATGTTCATTTAAAATGGAACCAGGAAACAACTTCATTTCAATCATTTGGTAAAATTGGTATTGGTAATATTGACAAAATCCAAATTAATAAACTTGTTGATGGCCATATAGAAATACAGAAAAAACGTAGTGGAGATGTTCTCACTATATACCTTGAAATTGATCGGAATAGTTGGTTTTTCTTTAATTATAAGAGGGGATTAATGCAGGCTTATGCGACTAATACAGCTTTTAATGAAGTATTGAGAGGTATTAAGACTTCAAAACGTAAATTAGATGTGCCGCGGGGAGAACAACAATACATGTTTTTTCTGTCAAATGTTACCCGTAAAAACCAGTTCTTAAGACAATTTGAAGATGAATAGTTATTAGTAGTTCAAAGTTTAGAGTCAGACATCCGGACTCCTCGTAAACTTGATTGTCGCACAAACCAATGAGTTTTTGTATAGTAAAAGTCGGCAGTCCTCAGTCTCCAGTCAGTTCTACCGACTGGAGACTAAGGACTGCCGACTAAAACGACAATGCCTTTTTACGAGCAAACTTGCATAAGTTACTCATAATGAATAATCGGATCAGGAGTTCTGAGAGTTCAAAGTTCCAAAATTGAGTTAGGAGATGTGTGTAGTATAGTAGAAAATTTCCATTGGTACTATGAACTAAGTACTTTGTACTGTGAACTAAATCTTATCTCAATACAAATTTCCGCGTGATTATTTCCTTGTCAAGGTAAAATAGTACATAATAAACTCCTGGTTTACTATTACTCAGATTTACATTATTATGAGGTTTCGGATATAATTGCTGATAAACCAATTGGCTATAAATATTATAAATCTCAAAGCTATTAACATTAAATTTTTCAATTATAACACTTATTGTTCCATTTGTTATTGTAGGAAATAGGTACAAATCATTCTTTGTGTCAATCAAATTTATTGATGTAACATAAATATTAACTGAATCAACACCCAGGCATCCTAAGGCATCGGTCACGCTTACAATATACTCCCCAACAGGAATGTTCTCAATTGTATTAGATAAACTTCCGGTATTCCATGCATAGGAATATGGTTCTGTTCCTCCCGATGCAATTGCAGTAGCAGATCCGTCTTCTGAATTAGCATCTGTAGTGTAAGTTGTAGCAAAACTTATTTCAGGGCTTGGATTTATGTATATAAAATCAGAAATACTCAGAGAATCACTTTCAACGGTACCAAAAGCTTTCAAACTTACTGTATGATATCCAGGTTCTTCAAAATACATAGCCGGATTTCTTTCACTACTTATCTCAGGAAACCCTCCTTCAAAATGCCATGCAGCAGATGTATCTCCAACACTTTTATTATTAAACTGAATTAATTCATCCTGGCACGAAAACTCATCGTTTATTTCAAAATAAACTTCCGGTTTTTCATAAATACAAAAATTATAGTTTTCCTCATAGGTAAAATTTCCGTATCCTTTATAAATTATATAGTCATTTTCCGGAAAATATAAACTATATCCATTTTCAGAATTAATTCCATCACCATAATTGTCATATATACTAAATTTATAACAACCTGTGTCAAGACAAAAAGTTTCATAATACATTTGATTGTCTTCAAGATGGCTATCTGAGTATAAAGATTGGCCATCTTCAGTATTTATTTCCCAGGATGTTTCCTCACCCCAATCGGTATTTAGCTCAAATAAAAGTTCAATTGGATTATAAACTACCTGGAAATTTTTCATTAAAGTGTCGTTGGTAACATCATTATCTGCTTCTCCGTTATAATTTTTAATAATAGCTTTAAATTCATGGATGCCACTTACAAGATTTATGGATGGGAAAGACACGGTATCTAATTCATTATAAGCTAAAATATTGGTATATAAATATGAAACTGTATCATTATTGTTTATCATATACCTCACTAAAATGGAATCAACCAAATATAAACCCTTGTTTTTTATCAATATTTTCGGATTGATTGAAATTGGGTCTTCATCACAATAACGTAATAGTGGTTCAATAATCTTGGTTATAGTTAAGTCAATGCTATCAGCTACGGGGTCCCATCCGTTAAGAGTTGTTATTCCGGTATCATCCGGATCAAGCCAGTCTTTAAGACGCACCGAAGAAGCTGAACCAAAAGCCCAAGATGTTGAGAATTTTCCAAACCAATCTTCAAGAGTGTCGGTGCATGATGCATATCCTCCATGTAACTGGCCTATTATTCTATGGCTTTGATCATAAAGAGGCGCACCAGATGAACCATGTTCAGTTGTACCGTCATCCCAGGCAGTAACTTCCCAGTGATGATTAGCTAAATTCAGATCTGGAGAATAGTTTGATATAACAGGATCATAATCGAACGAAATTTTTTTGATATCGCCTGATGGATGATGAATACACACTGATTCCTGGCTAGGTTCATCAATATTTGACCATCCCGAATAATAAACATTATAATCAAGAGGAGGAGTTTCTGATAGTAGTACTAGTGCAAAATCAGATATTTCACTTGATGCTTTAAGAGTTGTGTTTTGAACTGTTTGATTTGTTGGCCCATCTTCATTTTCGCAACCTGGGCTTTCATAGTTGAACATTACAATCCAGGTATTTTCTCCTCCTAAACAATGATTTGCTGTTAGAAAATAAGGAGCTCCGTTTTCTCTAATATTATTGACTAAAGCCCCACTGCACTTACGTGTATTATTTGCTAATAGTACCATGGCTACACTTCTTTTTTCATTTTGCCAATATTCTCCTTCAGGGCAATTTACATTGTTATTACACGAACCT
>DAOVYU010000167.1 GCA_030635465.1 Bacteroidales bacterium
ACACTTAATATCAATTACTCATTTTGGTACAATCCAGAATTGAATTATAAGATTTACATGCTCCCGGGGATTCTTGTAATTCTTATAACTATCATTGGCATGTTCCTGGCAGCACTGAATATTGTACGGGAAAAAGAAATGGGAACCATAGAACAAATAAATGTTACGCCCATAGTGAAATACCAGTTTATATTTGGCAAGTTATTTCCCTTCTGGGTAATTGCGATGTTTGAACTCGCATTTGGGTTAACAATTGGGAAATTATTATTTAACATTCCTATGGAAGGCAGTTTATTGCTACTTTTCGGATTTACAGCAGTATATTTAATCGCTGCCCTTGGTATTGGATTACTTATCTCCACCCTGGCAAATACCCAACAACAGGTTATGTTTATTGTTTTCTTTTTTATGCTGACTTTTGTTTTGATGAGTGGCATTTTTACACCAATTGAAAGCATGCCTCAATGGGCTCATTATGTTAATATATTGAATCCTTATGCTTATTTTATGCGGGTGATCCGTATGGTACTGTTAAAAGGATCTGGGTTTTTAGATATTTACAAAGAAATAGTTGCCTTAATAATTTATGGAACAATAGTTCTGAGTTTGGCAGTTTGGAGATATAGAAAGACCGCTTAATCAATCATCATACTATCATTGTTATCCTCAAATCGTTTTTCTTTATCCAGACTTCCAAAGCTAAACCTTAGTAAACCCATTGCATAGGATACCGTTGGTTTATCCTGAGAGAAATAAGTGGTTATATCTTTTACAGCGACACCCAGTTCCCATGAAAAGCTCTCATTATTGAATGGGAAAAATGAAATTCCCATTGGTATATTGGTCCCGGTTGCACCGCCACTAACTACCCCCGCCGAAACCCTGAACCATTTTACTGGTGAAATTCTGGTTCCCAGTCCAACGATTACTTTATCATAAGCACCAGCAACTTCATTCATTGGTAAGTACAATTCTGTACCAAATTCAAATTTATTTTTTAAAAGATAAGAAGCACCAGCCCTAAAATTCATAGGCAGTTCAGTTTCTTTGTTTTCCAATCCTTCCCATTCACCCCATTTCATGTCATCGGCTGATAAAGTCTCTTGAAGTTCAAATATATTGTAGTTGTCAATTCCCCCTGTTTCTATATCTGATAACAATGCACCTTCACCTTTGTATACATTTCCATCCCAGTTTATTTTTCCAAAATCAGTCAGTGATACTGCTACTCGTAAATTTTTAAACAAGAGTACCGACAATCCAAAATCAAGTCCCCAACCAGTACCAACAGCCTGGTAATCATTGTTATCAATTTTAGAGGGTGAACTCGCATCGTATTCTACACCAATGGTAGGATTTAAAGCTGAAAATGCTTTAAGAGTACCATTTTTATAAGTATAATTAAAAACGCTATAACCCTCAATATATTTAAAACCAACTCCACCGTAAATCGAAAAATTATTGCGATTAATGATACTTCTTCCATATGAAAAATTATATTCCCTGAACCACAAAACCTCCAGACGTGTTCCTTCAAACAATTCGGTTACCATCTTAGGATTATACGAAATCCCTACTGTATCTCCTGATTCAAAGTCAACAACTAAGGTATCAAAATAGGAAGCATTATAACCATTGAATAATATATCTGCACTCTCTTCATTTAAATTTGAATCCCACATCATACGCTCCCTTATTGTAAATCCAAACCCACCAATCTTGTCATCCTGGAACGACAGGCCAATTCCACTTACACTTGCCTCCATTTGCAGTTTAGCATCTGTAAAATTGGTAACGGCTTCTTGTCTTTCAGTTTCACTGAATTTTTTATTGGTATTAAAAAGATCGTTTACGAGAGCCCTTTTTAGGGGTTCTGAATAAATGGATACCCCAGTTTCACCAAAGCCAATATTCATAAGATGGTTATTTCGTTTCCATCCTAGATTTGCAGGATTTAAGCCAACACATTGATAATCTGTAACCACTGATGTGCTATAACCTGCTCCTGTAACCGTAAAGGCACCCGATTGGGTTTGAGAAAATGATTTGATGAACAAAATAATCAGGAGAGCAACTACGACCAATTGAATCTGGATTTTCATATATTGTATAATTTTCAACTGTTTACGTATAAAATATTATTCAATTCATTAATAAAGAAAAAGCTGAAATAAATTAAATTTATAAATTTTTACTACTTTAGTCGTAATTGGTTTCGAGTTTTCGCTTTATATGCTATATAAATTTACTAATATATCTCTTTTAAGTACTTTTTTGATACTTATTTTTCTTTCATGTACCTCTTCAAACGAAGAAAAAGTTGAGAGCGTGAAAGAGCCAATGATTGTACCAAAGGATGTTGTTCTCGAACGAATTCTTACCAATGGAAAGTTAATAGCTACCACCGATTATAACTCAACAAATTATTATGTTTACCGTGGCGAACCTTTAGGATACCAGTATGAATTGTTAAAGTCTTTTGCTGATTTTTTAGGGGTAAAACTTGAGATAAAAATTATTAATGATCTGGAAGTAAGCCTGAATTGTATCAATGAAAAAGAGTGTGATATGATTGCTTTGGGATTAACAATTACCAAAGAGCGTTTAGAATATGTAGATTTTAGTAATCCATTAATTCAAACAAGACAAATGCTGGTTCAGCGGAAACCAGAAAAATGGAGAAAAATGGCTACAATGGATGAAATAGAGTCAAAACTTCTGCGTAACACTTTAGACCTGGCTGGGAAAACAATTCATATTCAAAAAAATACAATATTTGAATCACGACTACAAACTTTATCAAATGAAATAGGATCTGATATTATCATTGTAGAGCATCCAGAAGCAACCGTTGAAGAACTTATCGATATGGTGGATAAAGGAGAAATTGAGTTTACCATCAGCGATGAATACATTGCATTGGTAAATCAAAAATACTTTCCTGACATTGATACAAAAACACCTGTCAGCTTCCCTCAAAATGTTGCATGGGCAGTCAAAAAAGGATCCACAGAACTGTTGGATACAATAAATTACTGGCTTGAAAATTTTAAACAAACCAGAACCTCGGCGTATTTATACAATAAATATTTTAGGAATTCACGTAGTATAAATTATGCAAGAAGTGAGTATCACTCTGTGTCTGGAGGAAAGATATCACCCTATGATAAAATAATTAAAAAACAAAGCGAAGTAATCGATTGGGATTGGCGTCTTTTGGCCTCTTTAATATACCAGGAATCAAGATTTTATCCGGATGCCAAATCCTGGGTAGGTGCTTTTGGTTTAATGCAATTAATGCCGCATACGGCTCAAAAATATGGTGTTGATAGCCTATCACCACCTGAAGACCAAATTAAAGCCGGGGTTAAATTTATTAAATTGCTTGATAAGCAATTCCTCAATAAAATTGAGGATAAAGAAGAAAGAACAAAATTTGTGCTCGCATCATATAATGCAGGTATTGCACACGTTTATGATGCAAGGCGCTTAGCCGAAAAATATGATAAAGACCCAAACCTCTGGAATGAAAATGTTGATTTTTACTTATTAAATAAATCCAAACCGGAGTTTTATCAGGATTCAGTTGTAAAATATGGTTATTGCCGGGGTTCCGAGCCTTATAATTTTGTGTACGATATTCTAGAACGATTTCATCATTATCAAAATACAATAGTCCAATAGCAATTTCTTATAGTTGAGATAACTATACCTTTTCATTACCAAAATTTAAGTTTTTCTGAAGGTGTTATTTATTAATAACCTAAACCCATATTTGTCGTACAAAGACTTAGTAATTATATAATTTGTTTTAAAGATTTAAATTATAATGAAAAACAAGCTATTCTGTCTGGTTATTCTTTTGATTCCAATGCTTAGCATTGCTCAATCTCAGGATTCCACAAAAACAAACTTAAAAAACAATAAGCTGGCTAATAATTTATACAATGAGAGCCTGACATTGTTTGAAGCGCAACAATTCACAGAAGCGATCACAATGATCAATAAGGCCGTTGCCCTTAATCCGGAATTTTCAAAGGCCTATTACAACCGGGCAAACTTTCAATTACAACTTGGAAATATTGAAGAAGCTATTGCTGACTTTACAATTGCAATCAAATTAAATTCAAGCTCAATGGCGTATACCGGTAGAGGCTATTCATATATATTGAAAAAAGATTTTGAAAAGGCACTGGCTGATTTTTCATCGGCCATTGTAAAAAATCCTGAATACGCAGAAGCATTTTATTACAGGGGTTGTGTGCATGCACTGAAAGAAAATCTATCGCAAGCCTTAATAGATCTAGACCGGGCAATCGAAATAAAACCTGATTACGCAGCGGTATATAACGAAAGAGGGAGTATTAACCTTAAGCAAAATAAACTGGAGCTTGCTCAGCAGGATCTAACAAAAGCGGTAACATTTAATCCTGCCCTGGCAGTAGCTTATTGCAACCAGGGAAAGGTTGCTAAAATGGAGAAAAATTATGAATCGGCGCTCGAATTCTTAACAGCAGCTATAAAAATTAAGCCTGAATATTTTGAAGCTTTGAATATCCGTGGAAAAGTGAAACACCAGATTGAAGATTTTGAAGGTGCAGTTGAGGATTATAACAAAGCCATAGAGATCAAAGCTGATTTTTCATATGCC
>DAOVYU010000319.1 GCA_030635465.1 Bacteroidales bacterium
AGAAGCTAATTTTGTATCAGTTTGAAAAAGTGTTGGACATGTCTTATTCAGATGACGGTCGATCACTTGTTCTCTCAGCAGTGCAAAAGGGACAATCTGATATATTTGTTTATGATATAGGGTCCAATTCATATGATCAGATTACCAAGGATCAATATGATGATCTTTATCCCCGGTTCATCAATAATTCTAAAGAGATTATTTTTAGCTCAAATCGCATTAGTGATACCATTCGGTTCAAAGATAAATTTGAAACTGAAAAAGTCCAGAAAAGGTATGACTTGTTTTTATACAAGTATGAAGATAGGGATAATATTCTTCGCAGGGTTACTAAAACTCCATTGGCTAATGAAATTCAACCCATGGAGTATGAACATAAATACATCACTTATTTGAGTGATGAAAACGGAATCTATAACAGGTACATTGGTCGCTTCGACAGTACTATAAGCTATGTTGATACAACGACACATTACCGTTATTTTACCAACTCATTTGCCGTAACAGATTATTCGAGGAATATCCTGGAACACGACATTGTACCCGAATCTTTTAAGTATACCCAGGTACTGTATAAGGATAGAAAATATGACATGCAAGTATTTGACCAATTGCCTGTAGAATCTATAGAACCTATTAAATTGGACAATACTCCATATATGGATCAATTGATTACTTTGGCAGGGGTAATACCAGTTCAACCTGTAACTGAAAGAACGGTGATTATATCTGAAGCACCTAAAGTTAAAAACAAAGGTTTTTCTACAGTAAAACAAAGTGATGCCATTCGCGAAATTCAACGTGATATTATAACTGATACTGTAGATGATGGAGAAAAAATCGATATCAATAATTACCAGTTTGATATGGAGGATATCAGTAAGGAGGATATAAAAAATTGGGGATTTACCATGTTAGATGTTCCTTTACCAGGTCAAAAAGCAAAGGATACGCCTCCTAAAAGGCTCAATTACAATGTAGAGTATTTTATCAGTCAAATAGTAACACAGATCGATTTCTCTTATTTGAACCAAACTTATCAACCTTACACTGGTGGAAATTCTCCTGTATTTCTAAATCCCGGATTTAATGGATTGTTTAAAATTGGAGTTACTGACTTATTGGAAGATTATCGGATTACAGGAGGAGTACGCTTAAGTTTAAACCTGGTTAATAATGAGTACATATTAAGCTATGCCAACCTTAAAAAGCGGCTGGATACCGAGATTATTTTTCATCGAAATTCTATTGACAGTTATGATGCCTATTATTCCATCTTAAGAGTGTATACTCACGAATTGTTTTATGTAGTAAAATATCCCTTTAACCCTGTTATGGCATTAAAGGGTACTGCAAGTTTTAGGAATGACCTGGCAGTATTTCTTTCAACTGATGCTGTTAATCTGGCACGCCCTAATTTATACAGGAATCTGGTAGGAGTTAAAGGCGAGTTTATTTATGATAATACGAAGAACTTAGGAGTAAATTTATTTCATGGAACCCGGTTTAAAATATTTGGTGAATTTTATCAATGGATTGATTCTAAAACTGATAACCTGGCGGTAGTTGGTTTTGATATCCGAAACTATCAACGAATTCACCGTACTTTTATCTGGGCTAATCGTTTTGCCATTAGTTCATCATTTGGAAATAATAATTTGATCTATTATATGGGTGGTGTTGACAATTGGCTATTCCCAAAGTTTAACCTATCCACTCCGGTTGACCAGGAACAAAATTATGCATTTCAAACACTGGCCACCAACTTGCGCGGTTTCGATCAGAATATCCGAAATGGGAATAATTTTATGGTGTTTAACAGTGAATTGCGCTTTCCAATTTTCAGGTATTTTGCCAATAAACCCATTAAATCTGACTTCCTGAATAGTTTTCAATTGGTAGGATTTGGAGATGTTGGTACTGCATGGACTGGTTTACACCCCTATTCAAACGAGAATTATTTATTTACCAATATCATTGAGCGTCCGCCATTAAATATAACAGTCAAATTACAGAAAGATCCCATTGTTGGTGGTTTTGGATTTGGTGCAAGAACCCGGATTTTGGGTTACTTTATCCGCGCTGATGTTGCATGGGGTGTGGAAGATCTGGTTGTCCATCCGGCTATTTTTTATTTGAGCCTTAGCCTCGATTTCTAATTTCCTATTATCTTTGAAGAATAAATCTTCCAGGAAAAATAGATGCCATCAGTTAAATACACCACACCTTTTACGAGTTTTAAAAAATGGGGACTTTGGATATTAGGTATTCTGGTTTTAGTTTTACTTATCTATATTCCATTACATCAGAATGGATTTTTAGTTTCCTGGGATGATAACAGGTATATCATTGATAATCCACACATTAAATCTATTAGTTTAAATTCGATTTTTCAATCATTCTCAATCTATTATGATGGACATTATCATCCGCTAACACTGATTTCCCTGGCAATTGATTACAAACTTTACAATCTGAATCCATGGGGATACCATTTTACTAATTTAATGCTTCATTTGATCAACACATTTCTGGTATTCTGGTTGGTGTTTTTATTGTTTGAAAAAAAAGACAAAACTGTACCATTAGTAGCAGCGCTACTATTTGGGATAAGTACTATTAATGTTGAATCGGTTGCCTGGGCATCAGAAAGAAAAAATCTTTTATTTGCTGCCTTTTATCTTTTATCCCTGATTGCTTATTTGCGATACATTAAAACAGGTCGAACCTGGATTTATATTGCTGCTCTGGTTTTGTTTGTGTGTTCACTGTTATCAAAGGTAATGGCTATTCCGTTGAGCATTACATTGATTTTAATTGATTATTTCTTAAACAGAAAACTATTAAGCAAAAAGGTCTTACTCGAAAAAATACCATTTATACTTACTGCAATTGTTTTTGGGTTGGTTGCGGTTTTCGCACAAAAAAGTTCCTGGGGAGAAGAGTTAAGTCAGGAGCATTACTCCTTTTTTGAGCGGATTTTATTTTCTGGATATGCATATATAGCCTACATCCTAAAATCAATTATCCCTCATCAATTATCAGGATTTTATCCTTATCCCAATGATATTGGAGGAATAAAAGCCTTCATGAATGTGTTGTTAGTTCTATTATCAATTGGCCTTATCGTTTTGGCTTTTTACTTCAGAAAAAGAATTAAAATTGTAACATTTGGTCTGTTGTTTTTTAGCATCAATATTTTTCTATTATTGAAAACATTTGATGTTCCGGCTGGTGATTATATTATGGCAGATCGATATGCA
>DAOVYU010000165.1 GCA_030635465.1 Bacteroidales bacterium
ATATAACGATGGAGAATAATTTTATTGTAGTAAGCAGAATAATGGTGTGAAGCAGATAATTATAAATGGTTTCAGAAATTTCAAGCGTGGATGCCTGCCTTGCCGCAGGCAGGCTTGAAGCCGGGGTTGTTTATTGTTTTTTTATCTCGGCACCAAGCGTCCACGCTTGGTGATAGGAAACTATAGTTCCATAACTTTTAATGGACTATCAGGATTTGCGCTGCTAAAAATATAATCTTCTGGTTTTGAAACACAACCTGCTTTTACAGGATTCATATGGATATATTCTGTTTTCTGATCAATAATATGATTGTTATACAGCAAGGTTGGATGGTTAAGGTTTTGCCAAATCTGGAAGTTTTTGTTCAACTTATTGCTTTTTCCATGTGCCTGAAATATTTTGATCATCCATTTACGCCTGCTTTCATAGGCCTTATTTGAGATTAACTTATAAAGTTCTTTGGATGTATATGTTTTAAAATCCCGAATAATATCACTTAAAGGCTTGTCTTTTCCACGGCAAATCATATGGATATGATTAGTCATTATTACATATTCAAAAAGTTCCAATCCTTTTTGTTGTTGGCAATATGAAAGATTCTCTATGATCAAATCATAATATTCTCGTCTTGTGAATATATCTACCCAATCTACAACAGTTAATGTAATAAAATATAGTTCGTTAGGACGACTGGCCGTTTTACTCATAATAAATCAAAATACTATTCAATACTTAGCTGTTATAAAAATAGTAAATAATTCTTTATGGTTATTAAAACATCAAGCGTGGACGCTTGATGCCGATTCTTTTATTAGTTAATAACTTGGCTCTAGAAGTCCACGCCTGGTGAAAATAGTCCCAGTTGTGAACATTAATTTTCAATACCTTAAACTCGGCTCCAAGCGTCCACGCTTGGAGAAGGTTGAATACTATTGTGAACAGTAATTTCCAATACTTTATGTCAAGTTCTCATTTCTTTAAACTACTTTTGCACCCATTTTTGAAACGACCATTATGACAGAGATAAGAAATATAGCCATCATCGCACATGTTGATCATGGCAAAACAACACTTGTAGACCGAATTTTACATCAAGTTCAGCTATTTAGGGATAACCAGGATATGGGTGAGCTGATACTCGATAGTAACGATTTGGAACGAGAAAGAGGAATTACCATTCTTTCTAAAAATGTATCTGTAAGATATAAAGATACCAAAATCAATATTATTGATACACCAGGCCACGCTGATTTTGGAGGAGAAGTAGAGCGTGTACTTAATATGGCTGATGGAGTTTTACTGGTAGTAGATGCTTTTGAAGGTCCTATGCCTCAAACCCGTTTTGTATTACAGAAGGCCATTGAATTAAACCTGAAACCCATTGTGGTGATCAATAAAGTGGATAAACCAAATTGTGATCCTGAATGGGCCGAGGAAATGGTGATGGAATTGATGTTTAACCTGGATGCAACAGAAGATCAGTTAGACTTTCCAACTGTTTATGGCTCTGCCAAAGGTGGCTGGATGGGTAAAAGCTGGGATGAACCAACTGAAGATGTAAGCTTTTTGCTGGATATGATTGTTGAACATATTCCACCGGTTAAACCAAAAGATGGTACTGTTCAGCTTCAAATATCAGCCATTGACTATTCGTCTTATGTTGGAAGAATTGCTGTTGGAAGAATTACACGTGGTGAACTTTTATGGGGACAAAATATTTCACTGGTTAAGAAAGATGGAAAAGTTGCTAAGTCCAAAGTGAAAGAATTGTATGTGTTTGAAGGATTGGGTAAAGAGAAGATTAAAACTCCGGTATCTTCAGGTGAAATTTGTGCTGTATTTGGAATTGAAGGATTTGACATTGGTGATACCATCGCAGATTTTGAAAATCCGGAAGGTTTAAAAAGCATAGCCATAGATGAACCAACTATGAGCATGTTGTTTACCATTAATAATTCCCCCTTCTTTGGTAAAGAAGGTCAGTTTGTTACATCGAGGCACTTAAAGGATCGCTTGATGAAAGAAACAGAAAAGAATCTGGCATTACGTGTAGAAGAAACAAACCAGGCAGAAGCCTTTACAGTTTATGGCAGGGGTATACTTCATTTGTCTATTTTGATAGAAACCATGCGTCGTGAAGGTTATGAATTACAACTGGGACAACCCAAAGTGATCATCAAAGAAGTTGAAGGTAAAAAACATGAACCTGTTGAATTGCTAACTGTAAATGTTCCAGAACCCTTTTCAGGGAAAGTGATTGAATTGGTCACCATGCGAAAAGGTGAATTATTGAATATCGAAACCAAATCTGATCGGATAAACCTGGAATTTCATATTCCTGCTCGCGGACTGATTGGATTAAGAAATAAAGTATTAACTGCCACAGAAGGTGAAGCCATCATGGCTCACCGCTTTAAATCCTACATGCCTTGGAAAGGTGAATTGCCAACCCGTAAAAATGGTTCGTTAGTAGCTATGGAATCGGGAATGTCTGTGGCTTATGCAATTGACAAATTACAGGATAGGGGAAGATTCTTTGTTGCTCCTGGCGAAGATATTTATACCGGAATGGTTATCGGAGAAAATAACAAAGAAGTGGATCTTACAGTTAAAATAACCAAAACAAAAAAGCTCACCAATATGAGGGCTTCAGGTGCTGATGATAAAGTAAGGATTGCACCACCGATTAAATTTAGTTTGGAAGAGGCACTTGAATATATCAAGGATGATGAATACCTTGAGGTAACTCCAAAAACTTACCGGATGCGTAAGATATTGCTGGATGAGAATGATAGGAAAAGGGCAGGAAAAATCGGTTAATCGGTAAATTGGTAAATTGGGGAATATGAGTGTGGGGATTGAGTATTTTAATTTACATTTCGATTAAATAAATAATATACTTCAACACCATAATCCATATTATACAGTTTGTAATAATTGTGAATTGAAATCAATGAATAAGAGAAGCGAAATCCCAATAGAAGTTTTTCGCTCTTTATAATTGGATATTTTAAATTTGCCACCCAGGAAAAATCATTTTCTTTAAAATTATTGAGTTTATCAGATACATCCCATCTGTTAAAATCACTCACCAGCATTTTTGAATTTATTAATCTTGCATAAGCAAAGCCTGTTTCAGCAAATAAGTGCTTTTTTTTCAGATTGATTCTAAATCCAAATAGTAATGGAAATTCAATATAATCAAGTCTTATGGATTCATAGGCTTGTGTTCCTACAATAGAAATGAATTCATAAAGACTACCTTTTCTGATATACCTTATTTCAAAGGCTCCATAAATGTTTTTGGAAAAATTACGTTTAACATTTAATCCAGCCGAAAACCCTCCGGTACCCCAAAAGGTTCCGTTGGAAGAAGAATATAAATTTTCCACATCTCCTTCGATGTGAATGCCATAAAATCCCATCAGTGCACCAACAATAAATTCATGGTTTTGAGATTTGACAGAAAAGGCTGATGCTAGCAGGGTTAAAAACAATAAGCAACCAAATTTAAATCTCACAGCTTGATATCTTGTTTGAAGAAAATAATCTATTTGAAAACACTAATATCACAGGTTTATTGCTGTATTTGTTCTTATAGCTTGAAATAATATGAACAATTAAAAGCCACCAGTAGTCCTGGGTATAGATTGCATATGCTGTTGGATCATTTGTTGATTGTAATGTTGCTGCCAGAGCATATTATCATAATGGTAATAATTAGCTGGTTCCCTGTAAAAACGGATAATGCTGAATTCAAATGGAATAACAACCTCGCAATATAACTTTTCTCTCCCTTTTTTATATTGTGTGTTGTTCACATTTTAATTTATTAAAATTATTTCTTAATAAACTTTGTAGTTGAAACCCTTTCTTTATTTTGGTATTGAACCAAATATATTCCGGGAGTTAAGGTACTGATGTCAATTATATTTCTATTTCCCTTAATCTTTTGTTTAATCAACTCTTTGCTTGTCATTCCATATATTAAGATAAACCCGTTTTGGCAGTTTTGTTTTGTAATTACAGTAATAATATCATGTGAAGGACTTGGATAAATATGTAAACTATTATTACTTTCAATAGAATTAATACTTGTAATCATCGATAATGGATAATTCCAAACTCCCCCGGCATTCAATCCAGCATATAAAAAATCATCATAAACCCATAATGAAAGCACTGGCGATCCCAAAAGATCGTTAGTAATCTCAATCCATGAATTTCCATAATCAGTACTTGTAAATACTTCACCATCTCCGGTACCAACAAATAAAAGTGTGTCGTAATTATGAATACATCGAATATTTGCCTGGGTTGGGAATCCGTTTGTTACATGCAGCCAATTTACACCTTGATCGTTTGATTTGAATAAGCCATCATTCTTTGTTCCTGCAAATAATAAGCTGTCGTTAGATTGAAGGCATGTAATACTGTTTGAGCTTAATCCTGTATTTATTGCCGACCAATTTAGGCCTAAATTATTAGAAATGTAAATACCTGTATCAGAGGTTCCTGCATAAATATTTACGCCATCACTTGCTAAAGAGGTAATATTCAAGCTTGCTAGTCCAGTATTTATTGGGCTCCAGTTTGTTCCTACATCTGAGGAAACAAAAACTCCTTCTTCGCCGCTTCCTGCAAATAACTTTCCGTTACAAATTGTAAAAGCTTGAATCCATGCACTGG
>DAOVYU010000103.1 GCA_030635465.1 Bacteroidales bacterium
GGGTTCATTTCGAAAAATCAACACATTGAATAACAATCAGTTTACCAGCGTTGATAATGAAAATATCCATCAATATCCACTTCCAAGGTTAGTAGATAAATATTTAACAGAAAATTAAAATATTTAAATGTGGCGATCGTGTTAAATTAGTAACTTTGCACCATAAAATTTTTATTAAAATGGCTGGAATAAACAGAGTAATATTAATTGGAAATCTAGGGAAAGATCCCGATGTCATCACCTTTGAAAATGGAGTAAAAAAAGCTACCTTTTCACTGGCAACAAGTGAGAGTTATAAAAATAAAGAAGGAAATCGGGTTGATCAAACCGAATGGCATAACATCGTTATGTGGAGAGGTCTGGCTGATATAGCAGAACGTTTTTTGCACAAAGGAAATCAGATTTATTTGGAAGGAAAATTAAAAACCAGGTCATATGAACAGGATGGAATTAAAAAATACATTACTGAAGTCTTTGTTGATAACATGACTATGCTTGGAAGCCGGCGTGATGCATCTGAAAACCAGGAAACCAGTAACAATCAGCAATCAAAACCAACAGCGGCAGCAGAAAATGACATTCAGGTTCCAGAAGATGACTTGCCATTCTAAACCACACTAAACGAGTTATTTGAAATAATTTTTATACTTTTGTATAACTACTAATTTGTTTTCGTTGAACTAAACATTTTTATTTTGGAAGAACCAGATAGCGACCCCCATTTGTGGTTGTTTAATACCATGCTAAATATTTTTGCCGGTAATATTACTCCTGAAATTATTTTAAGTCTGTTAGTTGTCCTGCTATTGTTGATTTGTTCAGCATTAATTTCAGGATCGGAGGTGGCTTTTTTCTCTCTGAACCCATCGCAATTAAAAGATATTCGTTCTAATGGTACCAAAATTAATAGATTAATCCTAAGTCACCTGGATAGACCAAAACGTTTACTGGCAACAATATTGATCACCAATAATTTTGTGAATGTTGGAATTGTTATCCTGAGTGCTTATGTTTCAAGACAATTATTTGATTTTAGCAGTTTTCCCATCTTCGGCTTTCTCATTGAAGTAGTTGTTATTACAGGTTTTTTGCTCCTGTTTGGTGAAATTATGCCAAAGATTTATGCCAACCATAAACCCATAACCTTTGCTTCAATTATGGCCGGTCCTTTGAATATCTTAATTAAAGTATTTTATCCTTTTAGTTCCTTACTGGTTAGAAGTACCCGTCTGATTGATAACAAACTCACATCCAATTCTCAAGACATTTCTATGAGTGAAATTTCTGAGGCTATTGATATTACTGTAGATGAAGACACAACAGAAGAAGAAACCAAAATATTAAAAGGGATTGTAAAATTCTCGGATATTGAAGTAACCGAGATCATGAAATCCAGAATGGATGTCGTTTCAGTCGATGCTCAAATCTCTTTTAAAGAATTGATTGAAATAGTCGTTGATTCAGGATACTCAAGGATTCCAGTTTTTACAGAAACCTTTGATAATGTAAAAGGGATATTATATGTAAAAGATTTATTGCCACATTTAACAAAACAAGAAGAATTTAACTGGATAGACTTATTGAGGCCGGCATTTTTTGTCCCGGAAAACAAAAAAATAAATGACCTTTTACAGGAATTTCAGGAGAGGAAAATTCATGTGGCAATTGTTGTAGATGAATATGGAGGGACATCAGGAATAGTAACCCTGGAAGACATCATTGAAGAAATTATAGGTGAAATTACTGATGAATTCGATACCCCCGAAGATGAAGTCGGTTACAGGAAAATAAATGCCAACACCTACATTTTTGAAGCAAAAACAAGTATTAATGATTTTTGCAAAATCACCGGTTACGATGATGATATTTTCGATGAAATAAAAGGTGATTCTGATTCACTTGCAGGCATCATCCTTGAAGAGCTGGGCGAAATTCCAGATAAAGGAACCACTTTTACCTATCGAAATTTTGATTTTAAAATTTTAACAGTTGATAACCGCAGGATAAAACAAGTAAAAGTTATCATTCAAGAAACCGGGGATAGGGAGGAAGATGAAAACTAATCTGACCATATTAATTGTATTATCCCTTTTTATAATAGCAGGCTGTAATAATGATTATTATCCAAAACCAAAAGGCTACTTTCGGATTGATCTACCTGATAAGGAATATATAAAGTTTGATTCCGTATATCCTTACTCATTTGAATATCCGGTATATGCAAAAGTACTTCCTGACAAAAATGCACAAGCCGAAAAATACTGGATCAACATTAGCTATCCTCAATTTCATGGAACACTGTATCTGAGTTATAAAAGCATTGATAAAAATCTGAATAAATATTTGGAGGATACCCGAACCATGGTAATGAAACATATACCCAAGGCCAGTTCCATCGAAAACCAACTATATGAGAATAAACTTTCAGGGGTTTATGGGCTTACTTATACCATTTCAGGTGTTGCTGCAGCCTCTCCCTACCAGTTTTATTTAACAGATAGTACAAACCATTTTGTACGGGGTGCACTTTATTTCAGCACAGTTCCAAACAATGATTCTTTAGCACCAGTGATCACATTTTTAAAAGATGACATCAATCATATGATTGAGACTTTTGAGTGGAAGTAATTTTAGCCTTCGTCAGACGAATACAGCTATTTAGCATAAACCACTTTTCTTACAATGGAGGATTCACCAAGTTTTAATTTTACAAAGTAAATTCCTCTGGATAAATTTATTCCATCCTTTTGGGGGTTCCAGGTAAATGAATGGATATAATTTGCATTTACATTAATCTTTTTTTCAAAAAGTTTTTTTCCGGTTATAGAAACTATTTCAATGCAAACTATTCCCTTTTCTTTAGAATTAAACCCAATCTCTAAATGATCTTTAAATGGATTGGGACTTATTTGTAAATCCAACTTGTTCTTTTTATATTTTGTTGTCCCTCCAATCAAAACTGATACCTGGGATAAATACAAAACACTATTATCATTAAGCTCCGATTGCCAGATATTTAAGGTATTAAAATAATTATAAGCCATTTTACCCATAAAGAGTTTCGGATAACGATCAATATTCGAATTATTAGAAATATTTATAACTACATATGAAAATTCTTCATTGATCGCATACACTTCCCTGTTTTCATTATTTCCAGAGCAAAAAGTATAAATAGCCGGCATCCAAAAATCTGTAATGACATCATAGGTAAGACAAGAAGGTTCATAACATATCTCTGCACCCTGAAATTGTACTGTTGAAACTTCTTGCGACCAATAAGTCCATACTTGAGCTTGACCATTATTTTCCCAAATAATGTATTCTCCATCCATTGTACTATAAAACATGTGTTTGATCATCTGAAGATTAATATTGTTGCCGATAGCATAAAGAGCTGCTGGCTGTGTCCATACCCCAGTTGCAATGTTTTTTGAAAAATAAATGTGCGCACTGTCTCCAACCATTTTCCTGTAAAAAACATGATCATCTGAACAGATAGGCTCCATGCAATAATTAGTATCAATTGTAACTATCTCTTCAAATTGTAATGTATCTTGTGAAAAGGAAATTTCAGAAAAGTAAATATTGCTATTGGTTTCCCAGCAAGCTGTAATATCTGCATCCAAACTACTTATGTAGCATGAATTTTCATCCTCAGGAGTATTGGTAAGCTGAAATGAAGAACCGAATGATCCATCCTCAAAAAATTCGATCCCGTAAATATCAAAGTTACCGGCTTCATTAGATTCATAAATGATAAAACACCGTGTATCGTAATAGGGGGAAAATACAAGCAATTTGGGATTTCTAAAATCAATGTTTTCAATGGCCAATATTTCCTGCTCTTCTTCCAAAGTTGTTAAGTTTCTCATCCATATTTGAGAATTTGACTCAACAGACATCGTTTTCTCATAAAAAACAACGACATCTCCATCCAGTATATCTGTATCAGCTAACACATCCGGATTGGTATTGATTGAAATGGAATCTGTGATGGCGAGTGGTTCAGTCCAGTCTTCATAAAACTGAGCATTAATGAAGCTACTAACAAATAAGAAAATAAAAAGTACTGTTGTTTTCATAATTGCTATTTTAAAGGATTATAAATTTTTCAGTAATCTGTTCTTTTCCGGTTTTGATCACCAGGTAATATACCCCTGATGGTAAATTGCCTTTATTCCACATAATTTCAATTTCACTGGAATAACGGTTTTCATAAATAAGATTATCCACTATTTCTCCGTGATTGTTTAAAATGGTAATTGTTTTAATATTATCAATTGGTTCAGCCAAATTTAATTTGATAAACATTTCGGATGAAACAGGGTTTGGGTAAATACATATCTTTTCCATAATTTGATTTTGCTGGACTCCAACAGATAGGATTCGGCTATAGCACCCAGTTTCAGTACAACAATAAACAACAGTAGCACCAAAAATCAATGGAGAAGAAATATCGTTGATATTCAGATCAGGTAAACCATCATTCATAAAACTCAGCTGACCATCATAACTTGCAATTCCAATTTCAGGTGACACTCCGGAGTTCCAGCCAACAAATAGTGAATTGAAATTAACCATTCCCAATGCATTGAGATATTCACTATAGAATTCGAGTTCCCATTGATCATTTTCTAATCGGTATAGCCCCCCGTTATATTCCTGTCTGTTTATCCCATAAAACCCGTAATATTGAAATTCTCCGGTTTCGATATCAGTTATCTGCACTCCCTCCAATTGTGTCCAGGTTGCACCTACATCTTCTGAAATATAGGTGTTATCGAATTCTTCATTTGTGGCTAATACAATTTCTGCACCATTTGTAGCCATATCGATGCAGGCTTTATTGTCAAAATAAGCGACATTGGTCCAATTGATTGCATCTTCTGAATATAACAATCCATATTCATACCCAACAAAATACTTTTCATTCTCATAACCATAAACAATAAAATTCGGATGATAACAAAATTGCAAAACATGGAACTGTCCGGTTGATGCCTTAAAGGAATAAATACCATCCGACCAACTGCCATCACTCATAACTACAATGATTGAATCTTCATTTAAGCCTGGGGAAACAGCCTCAATAACTGCCATATTAGTATAAGAATAAAACTCAAAATAACTTGAAAAGCTTGAAATGTACATGCCAGTATCGATACAGATAACATTGAAGACAGGCCCAGTATCAAAAAAGCAAATTTTATTCGCTTTTATATCAGGTGGACCAAAAGGCTCCCACTCCCAGGCAAAACAAAAAGATTGTAAGAAAAAGAAAATAACCAAAATAACAGGTAGTAGTTTTTTCATAATTACTTTTTTGGTAGATTAATATCTATAAGACAAGATCTTAAACAAACAAGTTGCACCTTGATATGAGGAACATATCAATGTAAAATCAGTTTTTCTGCAAAAACTTTATTCTCGGTCTTCACCTTAATCAAATAGCTTCCTGAATTTAAATGTAAGCTATGAATTTCCAGGTTGATCTGCTGTGTATTTTGACTATAATTCCAGCTTGAA
>DAOVYU010000084.1 GCA_030635465.1 Bacteroidales bacterium
TAGGAAATAATTCAATTTTTTTTTCAAGATATAAGCCATCTTGGGAATTTGTAATTGGTGCAAGATGTAAAATACGAATTGCATGATTATTATAATCTACAATATAAATCCTGCTGAGATTATAATCAATAACATTACCTCTGGGAAAGTTGAATTGGGCCAAACTATCCGGGCCGTTTATAAATCCACTTTCACCTGAACCAGCAAAAGTAGTAACCATGTTATCTGTTTCTATTTTCCTGAGGACGTTATTAGCCCCATCTCCAACAAAAACAGACCCATCCAATATTACTTGCAAAGCGGTTGGTGTATCAAACTGTGCCTGATCGCCTGGGCCATTTTGAAAACCGCCACCATCAGGTCCAAAACCACCACTGCCAGCAATTGTAGAGACCAGCCTTTCAGTATTAATTTTACGGATACGGTGGTTATAAGCATCTGCTACAAAAATATTATTGTATTGATCGATGGATACTTCGCAGGGAGTATAAAAGCGTGCAGCTGTGTCACTTGCATCAATGTAATCCCCTACACTCTGAACACCTATGGTTGATCCTCCACCTGCCCATGTACTCACAACTCCTTCGATGGATATTTTGCGGATGCGATGGTTCCAACTATCACCAATATAAATATTACCGGTATCATCCAGACAAATACCTCTTGGATAGTTGAATTGTGCTTCTAACGCCGGACCTTCTTGATAGCCGTCGATCCCAGTTCCAGCAATGGTAGTTACCACCATGTTTGATGAAATCTTCCTGATCCGTTGATTAATAAAATCGGAAACAAACATATTGCCTTCCTCATCCAAACAAATATTGATGGGTTGATTAAATTTTGCTTCTGATGCTTCTCCATCCAGATAACCAGCCTGGCCTGTTCCAGCATATGTTGATACGGTACCATCAGTACCTATTTTTCTAATGCAATGATTATAAGCGTCAGCAAGGTAGAGATTTCCTTCCTGATCGATACAAATTCCGAATGGTTTATTAAATTGAGCAATACTTGTATCACCATTTACAAAACCTGCTGAGCCAGTTCCAGCGTATGTAGTAACATAATTTTGGGCAGAAATATCTGTAAGAAGTAAAAAACTTAAACAGAGAAACAGGAAAAAAATATGATGATTATAAATCCTGGCTGAAATGAATGAATTAAGTCTCATAATAAGCATTGTTTGATATAACATGAATGTATAAAATTACAAACAAATACTTAATTAGAGAAACAGGTTGGTAGTAAATCAGTTAAAGCATTCTATTTAAGTGGCTTAAGCCTTTTGTCAGAGTGTGCTATTCTGGCTTTATTTCGGACAGGTCTTTGTTTAAAGCGACCAAAATAATAGGTTATACCTACGTTTAAATAGGAATAATAATCATCGTTGTTATTTTTTTTCAAACCATCAAGCATGTCATTATTACACCTGCGAATAGATATTTCAGTATTGATGGCAAAACTTGATGTAGGTTGAATAAATAATCCACCTCCAACAAAATAAACGAGTTCAGGAACTCGGCTTTGATTGGTAATATGCTCAACTTTTCCTTCAGTAGCAATTGTTTGTGTTGTATTAAATAAAAAATTACCTAAACCACCAAAGACATTTATTCCGAATTTTGAATTATTGTAGGGTGCGAACAAGTTGTATATGTTTAATCGTAAATGAAGGTTATATTCAAAAATTTCTGACTTAAAGGAGATGTTATCTAGGGATCCTTTTAATCTGCTTGCAATAATTTGTCCAGAGATAGCAAACAATCTATCAAAATGTTTTGTAACCATGATTCCCGTAGCAGGACCACTTTCATAGTGAAGTTTCTCAATATAATTCGCATCAAAAGAACTCAAATCTCCATAAAAAGAAGTGATTCCAGCATTTGCATTAATTGCCCAAACATTCCATTGTTCATTTTTTACACGGTCTTTTTTCCATTGTTGCGGGTAAACAAACAAGGGTAATAAAAAACAGAATAAAAGTAATATTTGCAGTTTGGTTTTCATGAATAAATTACTTCATATTGTTTCTATGAAATTTAGAATATTTGTGATCGTAAACGTATACCATTAACAGCTCGTTTTTTCCAAAATTGGGAAATAGTTCCCTTATTGCTACTCTCGCTGTTTCTGAAAGGCCTGTAAAATCTATAAAGCTTTTGATCTTGTCCATTTCGTAATTGTTTTCATAGGTAATAAGTTCAAGTACCCTGCCATAGATGAAATGAAAGATTATATCCGTAAAAAGAATAGTGAATGAAGTAGATCCTTTGAATTTAATATTTGGCTAAATAGCTCTGGATTTAAATTCAGTTTTAAGTCCCACAAATAGAAACATAAGACCAGCTATTTGAATGAGGTGAAATAATCCATTGTGGTCAAATTCCCAAATGATTGTTATTGAAAGGCTATTAATTGCCTGGACTATTGCTGCAATAATGGTTATCAAAATACCAATTGCCATTAATAAGGACCCTGGAAACCTTTTGCTAAACCATAAATAAAAATACAAAACAAGAGCAAAAATCATTGCAGCAGCTTCGTATAGGATAAACACAAAAAAACTACCAGGTACAAGTAATGTGAAAGCATAGAATAGTATTCCTGTAACTATAAGGGTTATAAACAGGGTTTTGGGTAATGTAAATCCCTTCCAATCATAAATAACACCTGCAGCGAAAAATGCAATGGCCATCCCAAGGAAAAAATTAAGGGGTTGCCATATCAGAAAGTTAGTGGAGGTTGACATTTTAAAGCCATGAGCAAAAGCTCCAAGTACAGCAGCTAAACAAAGTAAACCAAATGCCCCAACCCAAATACGGGTTTTTATCACATCAATATTTTTACCGGAAATAAAAACCGAATAAGCTACATAAAATGCAACAATAGCCAATAAAATGTCTGTAATTGCCGTAGTTTGCTCTGTTGGGATATCGATAAATTGCATGCTATTTTATTTCAGCAAATTCATTGGTGTTTTCTACTCTCTCTAATTCTGTTCCAGTTTTGGATTTTAAATAGGGAATGATTGAAGCATCATAATTTGCCATCGTATTTACTTCAAAGACCATGCTGTTGTTAGGATCATCAATATAATTCTGAGTTTCTGTTCCTGATAAAAACCGCCAACCACTATCGTTTTCTTCTTCAGGATTTTCTCTATACATATAACCAACTGGCATTCCATCCACTGTAATTTTATCAGAGGCCAGACAAGAACCCAAAGGCGCAATTAATTGTTGAATGTCTTCAGGTTTAAGTTTAAATATTTTGTGCATTGTTATAATTTAAGGGCGGTTTTATTCACTTTTTTTCAAATCATTAAATCCAAAGGCTTGTTTCATTTTATGAAATATCTCTGTATTCTCATATATGCCACAAAAATCTTCAGACCCTGGACCATAAGCAAAGACCGGGACCATCACACCAGTATGATCAAAAGAAGTGAATTTTGCTTTGACTTCTCCTTTTTCTATGTCCCCTTCATTTATTGTCATTCCTCCAGTTTCATGATCTGCGGTAACTATTACCAATGTATTGCCATCTGCTTCAGCAAATTTCAGAACTTCACCAACTGTTTTGTCAAAATCTAGCATTTCCTCAACTACATAATCTGTATTTTTTTTATGTGCACCCCAATCAATCTGCGAACCTTCGATCATAAGAAAAAACCCATTGGGATTTCTGTTTAAAGTTACCATTGCTTTAACAGCACTTTGCGGAAGCATGTCACCACGTCCTTGGGAATGTTTAGGTGGACTATCCTCATAAATCAACCCAGCAATTTTATCAGATGTGGAATTAACAATATCATCAGGATTTACTATTACATCATAACCATTTGCTTTAAGAGTTTTAGTAAGATCCTGTCCATCCTTTCTGTCATTAAAATGTTTTAATCCACCTCCTATAAATACTTCAATATCTGTTTTTAAGAAATCTTCCGCAATTTCTTCATAGTTATAACGGCTAGGTTGATGAGCAATAAATGAAGCTGGTGTGGCATGAGTAATAGTACTTGTCGCAACCAGACCTGTTGCTTTATTATTTTCTTCAGCAATTTCAAGGATTGATTTTATTGGAATGGTGTCAACACTAACACCTATTGCTCTTTTATAAGTTTTTTGTCCGGTGGCCAGGGCTGTGCCGGCTGCTCCAGAATCGGTGACGAAATCGTTGGTAGAGTAGGTTTTGGATAACCCAATATGTTTCATTTGCTCGATATTCAGATGGCCGTTATTAACAACCATTCCGGCATAAAGTTGGGCCACACCCATACCATCACCTATCAGTAAGATGATGTTTTTTGCTGTGGCTTTCTTTCTTATATTATTTTCTGTTCCAGTTCTGGAAACTGAATCCTGTGCCTGGCCAAACAAGCTAAAACACAATGTAATAATAATTAATCCTCTTGTTTTCATTTTACTATTTCTTTAACTCTAATACAATAACTGACTTTGGCGGAATAGTCACAGCATCGAGGTAATTAACATTTTCCCTGGTGATTACATTTAAAGCATAATTATAGTTTTTGACACACTCTACATATCTATCCATTTTAAGTGCCTTCATTTCATTCTTGCTATTATTAAAAGCAACCATAATACACTCTGAGTCGTTGTGACGAAAGTAAACATAAGTTTCATTTTCAGGAACAAAATGTGTTAATTTTCCTTTATGTAGAACATCTTTTGATTTTCTCCAATTTAATAATTTCTGGAGGTAATTAAAAGCTTCATTCTGGGTCGGCGTTCTTCCTTCAACTGTAAAGGCATTCACTTGATCTTCTTTCCATCCCCCCGGAAAATCTTTACGGATAAATCCATGTCCTTCTTCTTCAAGTCCGGTCATTAATATTTCAGTGCCATAATAAACCATTGGAATGCCCCTGGTTGTCAATAAATAAGTGATGCCCATTTTCCATTTACTTAAATCTTCCTCTACGGAGGAATAATAACGGCTTAGATCATGGTTGTCGCAAAAGACAAGATTATTCTCTGGATTTGCATACAGGAAATCTTGGGTTAAAACATAATAAAGTCTAGCAAGGCCTTCAGTCCACTCATCCTTTTCATTGAAGGCATTTGTTATGGCATAATAAGTAGGAAAGTCAGTTATGCTTGGGATATTTGAATTATAACTATCAGGATTAATAGCATCTTTTTGGAAATATGCTGTAATCGATTCCTTTTGGAGCCATGTTTCACCAACGACATTAAAATTGGGAAATTCATCAAAGATTGCACTGCTCCAATCAGTAATAAATTCCTTGAAAGAATAGGGCTGGGTGTCAATCCGTATGCCATCAATACCTGAATATTCAATCCACCAGATGGAGTTCTGAATTAAATACCTTGATAAAAAAGGATTCATCTGATTTAAATCGGCCATATGGGAATCGAACCATCCGGTAAGCATTTTAGTCTGGTCATAATCAGAAGCATGTGGATCGGAAATTGTTGAAGCCCGAAAATTAGATTTTGTAAATTCGGGGAATTGATGAAACCAGTCTTCTTGCGGAGGATCGAGGATGAACCAATTATTGATACAACAATGGTTGAAAACCATGTCCATAATTACTTTTAAATTGCGCTCATGAGCTTGTTGAACTAATTGAACATAGTCCGTATTTGTTCCAAACCGTCTGTCGATATTATAAAAATCAGTAATAGCATAGCCATGATATGAATATTCGGGATAATTATTTTCGACTAAAGGATTACTCCAAATGGTTGTAAAGCCCAAATCTTTTATGTAGTCAAGATGATTTATGATACCGCTGATATCTCCTCCATGTCGTCCGTTAGGATTTTCCCTGTCAGCTTTTTCAATCATTCCAGGCATATTATCGTTTGAAGGATCTCCATTTGAAAAACGATCGGGCATCAATAAATAAATAGCATCTGAATTGTCAAA
>DAOVYU010000316.1 GCA_030635465.1 Bacteroidales bacterium
CTTACTAGTTTTTACGTTAGGAAAGCTTTGTTGTATGCTGCCGGAAGTGGGGTGGAAGTACAAGTTATCATGCCAAAACATTCTGATGTTGGTTTAATTGATTTATTGCGTAACCGGTATTTAGGGCCCATGCATAAAAGCGGAGTAACACAATTGTTTTATTTGCCACATAATCTTCATGCAAAAATGTTAACAATAGATAATGAAGTGTTTGCCATTGGATCCCCAAATTTTGATTATCGGAGTTTTAGGTTTCAACATGAAATTGTATTGATTGGTATCGTCCCTCATGTGTCAAGACAACTGGAAATTCATATAAGTGAAACCATCAATAATAGCATCAAATTTGATTATAATATCTGGAAAAAAAGATCGGCGATGCAAAAATTCTTTGAATGGATACTATTACCATTTAGGCATCTTTTGTAAGCTTTTTTAGCTGTTCATACATTTCAGGTAATTTCCGAATCAATGCCAGTTCTTGCCATTTTTTTCGTGCTTCAACAGCAGGTGCTCCAAAATATACTTTATTGCCCTCAATGCTTTTATCAATTGCAGATGTACCCAGTAATACTGCACCTTTACCAATAGTCAGGTCTTTATTAACGGCTACCTGTCCCCACAAAATAACATCATCTTCTATATGTGTAACTCCAGCCACTAATACAGCTGAGGCAAAAAGACAACGTTTTCCAATATACGTGTCGTGCCCAATTTGTATGTGGTTATCGAATTTGGTATACTCATCAATGATTGTATCACCTGATACTCCTTTGTCGATGGTGCAATTGGCACCTATCTCAACATGGTCTTTAATTACCACTCGTCCACAAGTTTCAAACTTAATGGTTTCAGTTGGTCTTTTCTGAAAATAGAAAGCATCAGCACCAAGAACAGTCCCGGAGTGAATGATAACATTATTACCAATAATTGTATTGTCGTAAATTGATACATTGGCATGTATGATGCAATTTTCTCCAATTTTTACATTTTCACCAACAAATGCACCAGGCTGGATGATTGTATTTTGTCCTATCTCAGCAGTATCACTTACCAATTGAGTTCCAGGAATAAATGGTCTAAACTTTTTTACCAGTTTCATATAATCGGTAAAAGGATCTTCTGAAAATAACAAAACCTTACCTTCTGGTCTCTCGACTTTTTTGTTAATCAATATGATTGTAGCCTTTGATTGAAGTGCTTTATCATAATATTTTGGATGATCAACAAATGTTAAGTCCCCAGATTCTACCATATGAATTTCATTGATCCCAAGTATTTTAAATTCTGGATCACCATCGAATTCAGCATTAATTAGAGTCGCAATTTCGCTTAGTTTGTAGGGCCTGTCAAGTTTCATGAAATATTAGCTTATATAATCCCTTTCTTAATAATTAAGTATCAGGAGATTAATTGGAAATTAAGTGTTTTAATAATAAAAATAGAATTATTCCTTAACACGTTCCGAGTATTCACCGGAGCGTGTATCAACCTTTATCTTTTCACCTTCATTAATGAACAAAGGAACTTTAACAGTTGCTCCAGTTTCTACTTTTGCTTCTTTTAATGTATTAGTGGCTGTATTTCCACGTTCGCCGGGTTCTGTATAAGTAATCTCAAGCACTACATAAGAAGGCATGTCGCAGGTAAGTGGTGTTTCTGTTTCATCATGGAATAATATTTCAACTACCTGACCCTCTTTTAAGAATTGAGGAGCAGTAATGATATTCTCTTCTATGGTTACTTGTTCGAAGGTACTTGTATGCATAAAATAATATCCAAGATCATCCTTATACAGGTATTGATAAGGTCTTCTTTCAACCCGTGCAGTGTCAATCTTTACGCCAGCAGTAAATGTATGTGGAATAACTTTTCCGGTTTTAATATTCTTTAATTTAGTTCTGACAAAAGCAGGACCTTTTCCTGGTTTTACATGTTGAAACTCAACAATGGTCACTAAATCATTGTTGAATTTAAGTACCAGACCGTTTTTAAAATCAGAAGTTGAAGCCATATATTAAAAATTTATTGATTTAAATTTGAGCTGCGAAAATAGTGCTTTTTAATTTTTTATAAGCATGAGTATTTAAAAAATTAAGAGAATTAAGTAGATATTAAAAAAGTATAAATGCATAATCAGTTTTACCATTGAACATCTTTACGTCTAACAGGCATAGTCATACAACGGGCTCCACCACCTCCTCTAGATAATTCTGATCCGTCAATTGTGATAACATATTTTTTGAAATCATTCAAACTAACCTTGTTATTAATTATATCATCGGCTTTTATTACTTCATAATTGTTTTTATTCAGTTCTTCAATTGTGTAAATATTTCGGCCATAACCAATTATTTTTCCTGGTCCCAATGCGAAAAAGTTAGCACCGCTGTGCCATTGTTCTCTTTCTTGTACCCATAGATCACCCTTTCCTCCACAATAAATTGGATGCATATTAAATCCTAGTTTTCCAAGAGATTCAAGGATGTTCTTTTCTTCACTTATTTCTACTTTTCCATTGTCAACAATGATATGAATGGTTTTATACCTATTGGGTTGCATAATAACCGGTTCGTATACCATGCACTCATTTTTATCTAAAAATGTAAAAACCATATCAAGGTGAATAAATGATTCTCTGTCAGTTGGTAATTCCTGAACAATCACATGTTGTCTTTCTTTTTTCTCTTTTAATTTGTCTACGATCAGGTCAACACCCTCAGGAGTAGTTCTTGATCCAATCCCAATGAGTAACAGATCATCTCTACCCATAAGAACATCTCCTCCTTCGATGCTTATTTTTGAACAGACTGGTGAAGAAGATCTTGCACTAAATGTACTTGTCTTAAATTCAGAATGGTAATCAAAAATAGCTTCCATAATTTGCGATTCTCTTTCCCTGACATTATTGGCCATTTTAGCCACTAGAACTTTATCGTTTATGGCTACGGAAGCATCTCGCATAAAGAAAAAATTATGTAATGGGCGAAGTGCAAATCGTTGGGAACTCAAAAAACGTGATAGGCTATCCCGGCTTTGAATAACTCCTTCGATTAATTGTTTCGAGAGGTCACTGTTTTTGAGTTCATATAAATAATCTTTTATACCAGGTTGAAGACAGGGCGCAGAAATTTTTTCTATTAATTCAGACTTTACTTTTTCGTTTTTTAAAATTTCAGTTAACAAGTCTTTTACCTCAAAAACTTTGGTTGTTTTTCTAAGTACCTCCCTGAATTGATAATATTCTGATTGTGCTACAGAAAGATTAAGTA
>DAOVYU010000280.1 GCA_030635465.1 Bacteroidales bacterium
AAGCCTGTAGTTAAAGAAGGCTTTACCATTAATACAGACCCAAGTCGAATCAGACAGATTTTATCTAACCTTATTGTAAATGCTTTAAAATTTACAACTGAAGGATTTATTGAGTTTGGCTTTACCATTTCAGGAGAAAATCAAATTGTTTTTTATGTTAAAGATACTGGTGTTGGAATTCCAAAAGATAAGAAAAGTATGATTTTTGAACGATTTGGCCAGGTTGAACACCATTTAACTCAAAACAAAAAAGGAACTGGTCTTGGATTATCCATTTCTAAAAGACTTTCAGAATTATTAGGTGGGGATTTAACTGTAGAATCAGAAGTTGATAAAGGATCTATCTTCTTTTTGTCATTACCAGTTGTTCAGGATTACAAGAAGGAGATCATATCAACTGATATAATTCCTATTTCTCCAAAATATGACTGGAGTAATAAAACTTTTTTAATTGCTGAAGATTCGATCCTTAATTATACATTCCTTGAGGCTTTATTCCAAAAAACAAATGTTACGCTATTGTGGGCCAAAGATGGGAAAGAAGCTGTTGACCTTTGTCGCGATAATAATGATATTGATCTTGTTTTAATGGATATTAAGATGCCAATATTATCAGGATTGGAAGCCATTACAGAAATTAAAAAATTCAAAAAAAGATTACCCATTATTGTTCAAACGGCCTATGCCATGCCCGAAGACAGGGATAAAAGTTTTGCTGCTGGTGGAGATGAACATCTCACAAAACCACTGAATGTTGATGAATTATTTAAAACCATCACCAAGTTCCTGAATTAAGCCTATTTACTTTCTCTTTCTTCATAATTTCTTATGTCGGTCTTTGCTTATTTTATATTTTTGATGAAAAACCAGAAAATGAAAAAACGTTTATTCCTTCTTATTTCTCTGACACTTATCTCTTTCACCTTGCACTTAACCAATGATAGATCTATTTCATCTTCAAAAGTCAAAGAAAAACCAAATGAATGGTTTTTTAAACAACGTGCTTTCCCTTATGGTCAGATTAATCATTCAGCTTATATCCAGTCTTTAAAAATTGCAGACCAATACCGTTTAAAACAAAAATTCAAAGATGACACAACATTTTGGGAATTTGCCGGACCTATTAATGTTGGAGGTCGCTTGACAGATGTGGAAATGCATGCTTCAAGTACAGAAATCATTTATGCCGGAGCTGCTTCGGGCGGTATATTCAAAACTACAAATACCGGAGAATCCTGGCAAGCTATATTTGACGAAGCTTTAAGCTTGTCCATTGGAGATATAGCCATTGCACCTGGCAACCCTGATGTACTTTATGTAGGTACAGGCGAAGCCAATGCAGGAGGTGGCTCACTTGCATATGATGGTGTTGGGATATACAAATCAATTGATGGTGGTGAATCCTGGGAGTACAAGGGATTAGAAGACAGCAGAAATGTTGGACGGTTGGTAATTCATCCACAAAACCCCAACATCGTGTATGTTGCAGCTATGGGAAATTTATTTGCCGACACCCCTGATAGGGGGATATTTAAATCCATTGATGGTGGTGATAGTTGGGAAAATGTTTTATTTGTATCTGACTCAACAGGAGGAATAGACATTGTTATAAGCCCACAGCATCCTGATACATTGTATGCTGCTATGTGGGAACGGGTGAGAAGACCCAACAGAAGAAGTTATGGCGGTTCAACTTGTGGGTTATACAGAACTTTTGATGGCGGTAATACCTGGACAGAACTTACCAATGGATTGCCTTCTCCCGGAAACGATGTAGGTAGGATTGGTTTGGATATTTCACGTTCTGATCCATCCATAATTTATTCTATCTATGCGGATAAAACCGGTTATTTTGAAGGAGTTTATAAAACTGTAAATGAAGGTGAAAGCTGGACTCAAACCAATGACGGCGCGCTGGAAAATTGTTTTCAATCCTATGGATGGTGGTTCGGTCGAATAAGTGTTGATCCTGTTGATCCAGATATTGTTTATGTAATTGGTTTTGATTTATACAAAACATCCAACGGAGGAAATTCCTGGTACAATATTTCAGCTTCGAATAATGTACATGTTGATCAACATGGTTTATATACCCATCCTGAAAACAATGATTTCGTAGTTCTGGGAAATGATGGAGGATTATATATTTCTCAAAACGGGGGAAACAATTGGAATTGGATCAACAATCTGCCCATAACGCAATTTTATACTTGTGAAGCTGATTATCAATTTCCTGAACGTTTATATGGTGGTACACAGGATAACGGAACCAATAGGACTATGACTGGAAACACAGATGATTGGGAAAGAATATATGGAGGTGATGGGTTTTATGTATTGGTCGATCCCGAAGATAATAATTATGTATACGCTGAATATCAATACGGTAACCTTGCTCGTTCCACCAATGGTGGAAATGACTTTTATTGGGCAATGAATGGCATTAACAGCTCAGATAGAAAAAACTGGAATACACCAGTACTATTTGATCCTGAAAATCCTGAAATTCTGTATTATGGTTCACATAGAATGTACAAATCGACCAACAGAGCCTCTTCATGGAGCCCAATCAGTACAGACTTAACAAATGGGCCTGGTGTAAATCTAGCTTATGGAACAATATCCACTATTGATGTTTCATCTGTTAATCCCGAAATTATTTATGTTGGAACAGATGATGGAAATGTATGGGTAAGTGCGATGAATGGGATGGGTTGGGAACTGCTCTCAACAACATTACCGAATCGTTGGGTAACACGCGTAGTGGCTGACCCTATTGATGAAGAAACCGCCTTTGTAACTTTCTCGGGTTATCGATGGGATGAATTTATTCCACATGTTTTCAGGACAATAAACACAGGCGAAACCTGGGAAGACATTTCCGGTAATTTGCCAGAGTCGCCAATCAATGATTTAATTGTAGACCCGGAAGATAATAATGTAATTTATGTTGCCTCTGATGTAGGTGTTTATATAACTTTTGATCTAGGCCAAAACTGGGAAATGATGGGTTGGAATCTGCCAAATGTTCCTGTGAATGATTTGAAGTTGCATAATCCTACAAGGAGCTTGATAGCTGCAACATATGGGCGCTCAATGTACACCTATGATCTTTACCAGGATACCCTTGCTACATTTATATCTGATTCAGAGCTGACAAACTCAAATATATCAGTAAGTGTTGCACCCAATCCCTTTTCACATTCAGCTAAAATTACAATTAACTGTCAAACATCAACTTTCGGGACTCTGAAGATATATAATCTTTCAGGACAAAAAATAAAAACTTTGTATGATGGGGAATTAAAAACAGGATTGAATTCTTTTATATGGTTACCCGAAAAAAAAGGCGGAATCAAGAAAGGAATATATTTTCTGAAGTTGAGGATAGGTGGTGAAACTATTTCAAGTAAAATTATTTACCTGGACAACTAAGTCATTAATTTGTTGACTTTTATAAGTTTCACTTTTTTTTCATCCTCCTGTTTTCCGCACTTTTTAAAAACAGTCTCTGTAACCCTTGAATTTACTGCATTTGATTTTGAATTTGGGTGCTGCAAGC
>DAOVYU010000104.1 GCA_030635465.1 Bacteroidales bacterium
CCAAATTTGTGATTTTTTCATAATGAATAATTTTAATTTAACATAAATTGATTTATTAACATTGAAACTCTTTATATGTAATATTAGTATCCGTCAAAGAAATTTATAATTCAAAATTTGTATCAAGTTCGCTTTGTGGTATTGGCATAAACTTGTTTGTTTCATAATTAAAGTTTGGTTTATCTTCAAATGCCTGATTGGCATACTCAGAACCATATCGGATTATATCAAAATACCTGTGAAATTCAAATCCGAGCTCTACTCTTCTTTCATGACGCACAGCATTCCTCACGCCTGATTGTCCGCTATCCTCAATATCCGGCAATAATCCATCTGGAATATTCGGGTAACCAGGAAGTTTGTCATCATACATATAAGATTCCCTTGCCCGTTTACGAACCATATTTATATAATTTACGGCTTCACCTGATTTTCCTTGCTCATTCAAAGCTTCAGCAAGCATGAGAAGTACATCTGCATATCTGATAAACTGATAATTCAATTGTCCATCTGCTTTACTTTCTACCGGGACTTCTTCAAGAGGTTGTATGTATTTCTTATTTAAATATCCGGTTGGCGACCATTCCGGATCAAAGAGAATGGTATCATTAAACCATGGCATACCCGGCCTGCCAACTGTATAATCGAGCCGTGGATCAACTACTCCTTCTCCTGTGACTTCAAATGCATCAACAAAATTTTGAGTTGGAGCATTAAATCCGTATCCATTTTCAGCTTGTGGTGCAAACCATTGATTGAGCCTATTACCAAGCCATGGACTTTGTTCAGAGAGATGTTGTACACCAAATATTATCTCAGGATTGTCCTTTGAGGCAAATTCAAAATTGGCTCTATAAAGGGGATTCAAAAAATACAATCCTTGTCCTACAATTTGATTTGCTGCATCTTCAGCTTCAGACCATTTTTCTTCAAACAAATAAGCTTTAGTTAATAATCCCAAAGCTGCATATTTTGTTGCACGACCTAAATCAGCACCTGCAAAGGTTTCGGGTAATGATGCTATGGCATCCTTTAAATCATTTTCAATCACATTCTCAAAGAGTTGATCTACCGGAGTAGCCGCTTTTTGCATTTCTTCGGGAGTGGGAGTAGTAAGATGTACAGGTACACTACCCCAGGTAACCCCCAGCCAGTAATAATAAAAAGCACGTAAAAATTTTGATTCTCCTTTTATTTGATTCTTTCGTTCAGTATCCATTGATATGTCATCAATATTATCAAGTAGTTTATTTGCCCTTGATATGCCTTCATAACAAATTGCCCAAACAGCTTCAAGGTTTCCATTGTCGGCCGCAATATTAAAATCATCAATATATCCAATATCAGCCTGGTCACCAGCATTACCACCTTTAGCAGCATCATCCGAAGCCACATCACCAAATACCCAAAGACGGTTATTAGATTCAGCAAAGGAAAGCATATTGTATATTCCTGTTAAAGCCAATTCAGCATCTTCAGCAGTTTGGTAGAATTGGGCATCTGATTGCCTGCCTTCCAATTCTGAATCAAGATATTTTTCACAGGATGTTGTAGCTATTAATATGGATAGTAACAGCGGTACATATATTTTGATTTTTACTTTCATCGTTGTTTTGTTTTAACAGGTTAAAAGTTAAGGTTAACACCCAATGTATAAATACGTGGCACCGGATAAGTACCCCAGTCAATTCCGGAAGCAAGATCAGGGTTAGAAACGTCTTCCCCCGATAAGTTATCACTATTATACATTTCCGGATCAAGTCCTGGATATTTGGTTACGGTGAAGACGTTTTGCACACCCACGTAAACCCTCAATTTTTGTATAGCAGATGATTCTTTCATTGAAAAGGTATATCCAAGTGTTATATTTTTAAACCTGAAATAAGATCCGGGTTCAATAAATCTGCTTGATACTTTTTTATTGTTTGCTGCACCTACCCATGATGCACGAGGAGTTTCATTTGTTGATCCTTCTCCAGTCCAGTGGTCATCATAATATCGCTTTGTTACATTAAATCCCCGGTAAAATCCTTCAATATCCTGATTCACCTGAACGTAAATTGAATTACCAGATACTCCCTGAAAGAATAAGGAAAGATCAAAACCTTTCCAGCTGAAATCGGTGGTTAATCCATACATAAAGTTGGGGATTGCTGAAGCAACATGTACACGGTCATTTTCATCAATCATCCCATCTTGATTTTGATCCTTGAACATAACATCTCCCGGCTCTATATCAGGTCCCTGGTAAGCATGTGAAAATATATCTAATTCATTCTGAAATATTCCTTCCATCTCATACATATAAAAAGATCCGATTGGATGCCCCTCCTCGGTAAGTGTAGCGTTAATACCAGAGTCAACCCGACCAGCTGCAATTGGTCGGCCATTGCTTAAAGAGAGTACTTCATTGTGCAGGGTAGAGAAGTTCCCATTTATGGTATAGCTAAATTCCTTTACTTTATGTTGCCATATAACCTGAAATTCAAAACCACGGTTTAACACTTCTCCGGCATTGACAAATGGAGGACTGGCACTTCCGCCACTTGGAGGAAGTGGAACAGGAATAAGCATATCAGAAGTATATCGCCAATAATAATCACTTATTAATGTTAAACGGTCATTTAAAAATGCTAAATCAAGGCCAATGTCATATGTAGTGGTTGTTTCCCATGTGGTATTTATATTTCCCATGCTTGAAACAGCATATCCATTGTTGGTTGTTCCCCCTAAAGGATAATTGTATCCATCACCAATGATTGATAAGTAGTTATATAAGCCAATTTCCTGATTGCCTGTCTGTCCAACACTGGCACGGATTTTTAGTTGGTTGAGCCATCCGGCATCCTGAAGAAATTTTTCATTTTTCATATTCCAGCCGATAGACCCGGAATAAAATCCACCCCATTGATTTTCTGAAGAAAACCTGGAAGAACCATCAAAGCGAACAACTCCTTCAATCAGATAACGGTTATCATAGTTGTAATTTACTCTTGCAAACCCAGATAAGAGAGACCATTCGCTTAGTTGTTCATCAGCACCTTTGTTGAGGGTTAATCCATTCCCGAGGTATCTTAAATAAGCTGATTGATCAGCAAAATCCCTGTCAGTTCCATATTGAATATGGTTTTGACTTTTAATTGCTTCAGTACCCAACAAAAATGAGGTTTTATGTTTTTCCGAAAAAGTCCGGTTATAAACCAGGGTGTTTGTCCAGTTATAAGTAAAATTTGTCCCCATCCCCTTTGACAAATTGTTTGGATTATTTATGCGATTATCAGTTCCCCACGTCTCATTAAACCTTTTTTCATCAGTAACGGCAAGATTGATTCCCACTTCTGATCTAAAGGACAAACCATCCAGGATTTTGAAATTGGCATAAACATTCCCAAAAGTCCTGTAGACTTTGGTGGTCCAGTCATACTTATTGGCTAAACCAACAGGATTATAACCATCTCCAAACCAGTTATTCAATTTTGCCCTGGGATAACCTTCAAAATTGGGTAGATCGGAATAGCTTCCATCACTTTCATATACCGGCATTGCAGGTGTTCTGAAAAGCGCATATCGAACTACGCTTCCTCCATTACCACCATAGCCATCTCCTGAGCTCCCAATGATATCACGGTCAGAATAAGAAAGTGTGAGATTGGTTCCTATATCCAACCATTTGTATATGGAACTATTGACAATCATCCTGAAATTAACCCGTTCGTATTTTGAATTATAAATGATCCCTTCCTGCATTTGATATCCTCCCCCAACAAGATAGGTTGAATTTTCATTGCCACCAGATATGGTTAATTGATGATTGGTAATCATTGCAGATTGGAATGTTTCTTCCATCCAATCTGTATTTGATAATTGTGGGTAGATATCCTCGGGAATTGTTTCCCTGTCATCGGCAAGAGCAGCTTCATTATAAATTTTAATGTATTCATCTGTATTTGCCATAGGGGTAATATGCCCATGCTGTTGAAGTCCGACATATCCATTGTAGTTCATCCTTGGTTTTCCGGCACTGCCTCTCTTTGTTTTAATGACAATCACACCATTTCCAGCCCTTGACCCATATATCGCTGCGGAGGCTGCATCCTTCAAAACAGTCATTGATTCAATATCTTCAGGATTGACAATTCCGGTAATATCCTTGGTGGGTACCCCATCTACAATGTATAATGGACTGTTATCATTGATGGTTCCTATACCACGAATCCTAACTTTAATACTTTCACCAGGTGCTCCGGTAGTTTGATTTACCTGCACACCAGCTGCCTTACCTTGCATTCCCATTTCAGCACTCCACAATGGCATATCAACAATACCCTTAGCATCTATTGTAGAAACCGCTCCAGTTATGTCACTTTTGCGCTGAACACCATAACCCACCACAACAAACTCCTCTAAAGCGGCAATGTCCTCTAACAGGATAATATTGTTGGTTATTGTTGCTGAAGGATTTGCTTTATAAATAAATTTTTGGGGTTTGAAACCAATAAAGGAATAGATGACAGTTATTGAATCGGTGATAATATCACCCTCTTTAGTAATCAACTCATAGTTGCCATCAAAGTCGCTGACAGTGCCTATTGTTGTTCCTTCCAAATAAACAGAAACACCAGGAAGCGTAAATTGACTTTGATCAGTAATTGTTCCTTTAATAGTTTGACTGAAAGAATCCAGACTGATTGTTATTAATATTACATAAACAATCCAAGTAAAACAATTCTTCATAGTATTGAATATTATGTACGATTAATGAATACTGGAAAATTTGTTTGCAAAAATTCGAGTTAATAAAATAATAAAATCATTGTATTCGCTAAAGATACGACAATTATTGCATAAAGCAGTACCAAATGTAATATATTGTGATTAAATTAACAAGGTTATATTAGTAGTATTTCAATATGATAAAAAATTGAATTCGATTAATTAGAGTTTAAGTCAGGAATTTTCAAAATCACTGATTGAGTGCTATGCATATAGATATAAATAATTTTATCTTTTTCTGCTGAAGCGGATTTTTCTAGAAGCTCACATCATAAAATTTGGAAAATAAAAGACTCTCCTTTGTCCCAATTAGGTGGGACTTTGGAAGGCGAAGGTGGAGCATATTGGAGTCCATTAGTTTTGGGATGACCTCTTGGCTGCTGGATTAATTTATTGAAGTGGTAAATTTGTATCTTATTATAAAGGCCAAAACTTTTTCTTGACTATGAATGTTTTTCAGCATTTTTTCAAACTTGATTGCTTCTTTTCTGGAATCTACGGTTTTATAAGCGAATAAATTCCATGGTATAAATTTTTTGGTATATGTTGATTTCCCGGAATTGTGGTAATCTATCCTTTTGTCAAGGTCTTGTGTTTGACCAAAATAAAAGCGTTGATCTTTTTCTGATATTAAGATGTAAACGAAATATGGCATAAAAAAAGAAGATTTTTATATCTCCTTGATTTGGTTTTGTGGAGCATATCGGAATCGAACCGATGACCTCTTGACTGCCAG
>DAOVYU010000314.1 GCA_030635465.1 Bacteroidales bacterium
CCATTTCCTTGTTTATAAGATCCTGCAAAAGTAATACCCCAACCCTTTTTCATTCTTCCTGTGGTTAATCCAAGGGATGTCCTCAAATAACCTGCAGACCCAACCTCCTGCTTAACTTTGATACTTTTTTTGTTATCAATACCTTTGGTAGTAATATTAATTGTTCCACCAACTGAAGGAATGGCGAGTTTTGATAATCCGAGACCGCGTTGCACCTGAGTCCCTCTCATCACTGCATCAAGTCCAAACCAGTTCGACCAGTAAACCCATCCATTTTCCATATCATTAACAGGAATACCATCAAGCATAACAGCCACATTACGCTGACTAAACCCCCTGATATTTATTCTTGCATCACCATCTCCACCTCCTGATTGTGTTGCATATACACCGGGTGTAGAGTTTAAAATAAGGGGTATATCTTGTGATGCAAGTTGTTCTTCTATTTTTACAGGAGTAATGTTTGAAAAAGCAATTGGAGTTTCGCGTGATTTAGCAAAATCTCCAAAAACCTCAACTTCGGATAAGGTTGTATATCCAAGTTCAAAATTGCTTGATACTAAAGGTTTATTGATATCAATTTGCCTCTTTATTGATTCAAAACCTACGTATGAAACCGTAATGTCATAATTGCCATAATCGAGTGAGAGAGAATATTTGCCATCAATATCGGTTACCGTACCTAAGCCAGGACCATAAACAACATTTGCTCCAATTAAGGGCTCGCCGGTATTCTCATCGATAATAGTACCTTCAAGGATGCCGGTTTGAGCAAAAATAGCCGAGGAGGCTAACAATAAAATTGCGATAAAGATTTTCCTTATTTTCATAAGCAACTATAATTGAGGTTAGTGAATTACTTGCCTCATTGTTAAAAATATCAGAACAATTAAGTGACAGCTGTTGCCGGTCAATAAGTTAAATAACAGTTGAAACAAGCTCAAATTGTATATATGACAAAGAGTAAATAACCTTTGGTATCAATACAAGGGGCCAGTATCCTACTCTATTACTATTTTCCTCACAAGGGTATTGTTGCCTTTGAAAGTTACCTTTACAAAGTAAACCCCATTGTTTATTGAATTTAGTTTTAAAGAGTAGTTTTTTGTGCCGGATTGCAAATTCTCCCTGACTAATGTTTGACCAAGAGTATTTAATAATTCAACGGCTGCCATATTTTCTTCTGATTCGATATTTACTTGGCCATTTGTTACCGGATTAGGGAAAATCGTAACATTTATATTTAAAGAATTATCAGCAATGCTGTTTTCATGACAATCGCACTGATGCACACCAAGATTTTCAAAGGTGTTCTTAGGAAGTGAATCCCACTCCATAGTAACATTAAATACTGCAGGATTATCAACAATCCCATGTTTTACTGTAGGTTTTCTTATTAATGTATGATTTTGTGTCCACGATAGCCAGAAAAGCGGACCAACTATATAATCGCTTATGGTATAATCCTCAGGAGTACCCGCATTATTCCAGGTAATTGTTGTATCTGTAATATCTGTCCATCCATTTTCAGGATCAGGGGATCCTACCCTGGCAAATATATCAGCTGGATCTGGAGAGCCTATTTTTTCCAATGTAACAGCATCATTGCCATTAAAATACATCATATTATTTACTTCATAAACAGGGCATAAAAAAAGATCTGCTTTTTCCTGTAATGCAGAATCAACAGGTTGTTCATAGCCTGTACCATTTGGATCGAGTTTTTCAAGAACAACAACAAAAGCATCCTCAGCTTCAATTATTCCCGTAAGTCCAACAGCACTTGGCTCAAAGCCACCATTCGAGTATCGAACCAACTGATAATCACTTAAATCGATTGCTTCAAGAGTTGGGTTATAAATTTCGATTGCTTTGTTATTCCCAGAACCTTCAACATATTCCGAAATAAATAGCTCAGTACAATCCTGAGCAATAATAAATTGGCTAATTGCAATAGCCACCATTAAAAGTATTGATTTTCTCATGATAAATATATTTTATTTTTTATTACTTAATTGCTTATAAAAATAGTTTATAAAATCGTCAAACGGATAACAAAAGTAATTAAAATGCCAATCCAGAAGCGACCTAAAATAAAATTTTATTTTGAGTTGTCATCAATTTATTGAAAGGCGGAATTCTTACTATTAAAACTCAATAATTTATGTATTTTAGCACCTTACCTTGGAGAGGTAAATAAATATTAAATATTGATAACATCACATGAAAAAATTACATCTTAGAACATTTTCGGCAATAATTTTACTTTCCTTTTTCTATACATTGGTTTCATGCCAGGGTGAAAAAAATTATAAAAAAGTCAGTATTGGGTTTTATAACCTGGAAAACTTATTCGATACCATTTATGATGCTGAATTGTTGCTCAATGAAGAATTTACACCTGAAAGCCCAAAGCAATGGACATCTACACGTTATCAAGAAAAACTATCGAATATGGCCTTTGTTATTTCGAAAAATGCATCTGATGTAACACCTGATGGTCTTGCCATACTGGGGGTTTGTGAAGTTGAAAACCGGGGGGTTTTAAAAGATTTGGTATTGGAAGAATCAATAAAACAAAGAAATTATCAAATTATACATTTCGATTCGCCTGACAAAAGAGGCATTGATGTAGCTTTGTTGTACAACCCACAATATTTTGAAGTTACAAATAGCAAATCATATCAACTAAGTCTACCCAATGACACCAATTTTTTTACACGGGAACAATTGGTTGTTTCCGGATTGCTCGAAAAGGAGGAAGTACATATTATTGTCAACCATTGGCCTTCGCGCCGAGGTGGAGAGGAAAAAAGCCGTCCAAAACGAAATGCGGCGGGCGATTTATCCCGTTATATTGTGGATTCATTATTAACCCTTAACCATCATGCAAAAATATTGGTTATAGGCGACCTGAACGACGACCCTGTGAACAACAGTGTTCTTGATCACCTTAGGGCAAAAGGAATCAAGGAAGAATTGAAGGAAGGCGATTTGTTTAATCCCATGTTTCAACTTCATGCAGATAGCTTGGGAACACTTGCTTACCGAAAAAAGTGGAATTTATTTGATATGGTGATCGTTTCACAAGGATTACTGGGAGAAAATAAGTCGGATTACAAATTTTATAAAGCTGAGGTATTTGACCAGCCATATTTAAGGCAAACTGAAGGTGATTACGCCGGTTATCCAAACCGGACTTATGCCGGTAAATATTATTTAGGAGGCTATTCGGATCATTTTCCGGTGTATGTTTATTTGAGGAAGGAAGTTGATTAATCTGTCTTAA
>DAOVYU010000258.1 GCA_030635465.1 Bacteroidales bacterium
CGGCTCTCCTTGAGGAGTTCCTGTATTGGCCGTAATTGTAAAAGACTCTTCGGCAGACTGACCCTGAGCAAGGTTTCCAAAATTTGCCGTACTATTGTCAATGCTTATATAAACAGATGAGGTGGAAATGATTCCGGTAGTATTCTCAGCCGTTATGTCTCCATTGTTTTTAAGATTAACAATAATATCAACTGTTTCACCCGGGTCAATCCGGCCATTGTTGTTCCCGTTACTGTCATCGATCTCATAATCATACATGGCAATGTAAATACCTGAAACAGGTGGCAATGCTTCAATTGCATCCAGATCAAAACCTGCGTTTGGTACATTTGCAGAACCGTCTCCATCATCAAGGATCTTTACAAATTGTGCTTCTGTCAATGCTGAGTTTGCAATATCAAATTCAGTTGTTCCACTACCAGTTCCTAAAGAAATCCAGGGGCCATCAATGGTTTCACCAACATAACATGTATAACCTTCTGGTGTTTCATCTCCTTCATATACGATGATGTCAAATCCAGGACCATCAATTACAGGAGATTGCATGTCCAATACACACCAGCCATTTTTTCCGATTGAATAATTAATATTATCCGGAGCACCAATAACGGCAGTTGTTAAGCCTTCATCAGCTTCATTATTATCAGGAATTTGAGATGATCCGAACCTGTAAACATATTGTCCGTCAGCTGGTTCTAATGCAAAGTCAGTTGAAGTTGTATTATTTGCAGTTACGACAACATTTTCAATTGTCATGGTTTCATATCCATTTGCTACAACAGTAATTGAATATGTTCCGGGTAGTACATATTTATGATAATCGCCAACAACAGGGTCAGCAAATGCCGGATAATAATTATTCACAAAAACAACTCCTTGTACTGGATCACCTGTATTGGAATCAGTAACTACTCCTTCAAGGCCATATCCTGCGTATTCCATCATTGCCAGCATAGAAGGGTAATTCCTTATGTAATACATCATTAACTGGCTCGCTGGAGGTTGTTTGTCATATGAAATCTCCATTGACCAACTGATGGAACCCATGATTCCATAATTGGAATCTTTTGTGCTTCCATTAATTGCATACATTCCTGAATTACCTTGACCATATTCCAAATTAGGATAACCTGAAACATCTGCATATACCCCCCCCAATTGATAAATATGGTTCCAATCAAATGGTGAACTTGACCTATAACTCCATGGTAAAGAAATGTACTCTGTTCCTCCATGATAAGATGTATGTACAACAAATTGATTACCATACATACAATCACGTAAAGCTTTTGATTCGACCTGAGACCATGCGCCTGTACTGCCACCCCATGCATCCCACATATAACCCCAATCACGGTTTAAATCTACTCCGTTGTTGTTGTATCGTACACGTGGAACTGCTTCCCTACCATCGGGGTTAACCATTAAGTATAACCATGTTTCCCTGTTATCTATCAAATCAGTAACATCCGGGTCAGTTCCATAGGCAATACAAATATCCCTGGCAAAACGGATAATATTTTCCGGGCCACAAATTTCGTCACCATGTATCCCCCCATCAAACATAACTTCAGCTTCAGCTTCATCCACCTCAACATTATCACTGATTTTTAAAGCTGCCAGTTGACGCCCCCCCATGGATGTGCCAAATATGTATTTTTTACAGATGTTGGGAAAGTTTAACTCCAGGCTATCAGCCAGGTCAATGATCTCCTGATATGAATGGTAAGCAACATCTGTTAATTGTATATTTTGATCAGGTTTATTCAAATCCTCTACTTCAATTTCATAATTTAATCCCAACAACTCTATTTGCGATAATTCTTTAGGTATAACATATGCCCTAATTTTATTTTGAGCTATTACATCATAACTTAGCTTTAAACTAGCAATTTGAGCTGCTTCTTCAGCTGAATTAATTGTAACAATTATTTGTTTTTCAGCTGGTCGCCAACCCTCCGCATAAGAAAATACAATGGGAAAAAGAAAAATTAAAATAAAGAAAAATTGTTTCATAAACGCTTATATTAAAAGGCTTAACTTGCTAAATAGGTCTTATTTTTTATGAAATGCCAAATGTACCATTTTTCTATTGAAATCAATATTTTAACAGATTTTTACTATTAGTTTATATTGATTATGGGAAAGACATTTGAATATTAAAAAAGGTTGCATAAACTTTAAGTCAATAATCTATGCAATTCAAGGCTTGATAAGACATTTAGAATCTTTGGAATCCTGAAAGATGAAATTATAGAGCTATTTCTATTATTTGATGTTTCTTTCTATGGTTTCGAAAAGTACAGAAATGCTTATTGGTTTTGAGATATAATCATCACATCCTACCTCCAAACATCTTTCTTTTTCCCCGACCATTGCATAGGCCGATTGTGCTATGATCCTGGCATCAGGATGTAGTTCTTTTATTTTTTTGGTGGCCATATATCCATCCATTTTTGGCAACCTGAGATCCATCAAAATGAGATCAAACTTTTGATTTTTGCATAAATTCACTGCCTCTTGACCATCTATTGCTCGTATTATATTTGATTTGGTTTTTTTAAGTATACTTTCAATGAATAAATAGCTTTGATCATCATCTTCAACCACCAATATAATTTTGTTACTTAAAATCAAACTTTTTGCTTGCTTCTTGATAGATTCTGTTAAACCTTCTCTTTCTGATACAAATATTTGTTGATAGGGTAGGGTGAAATAAAAAGTGGAACCTTTTTCAAGTGTGGAATTAACCCATATTCTTCCACCCAGTAATTCCACCATTTTTTTGGTTATGGCCAATCCCAATCCAGTTCCACCATAAATTTTTGTATTTGATACACTTGCTTGTCTGAAACTATCAAATATTATTTCCAGTTTATCATTGGCTATTCCTATTCCAGTATCTTTTACGTAAAATCGAACAGACGAATATTTGTTGTCGTAATCAACCAAAAACCCAAATTCTATGGTGCCGGTGTCTGTAAATTTAATGGCATTGGAGATCAGGTTCCTGATGATTTGTTTAAACCTGTCAATGTCTGTAAAAAGTACAATTTTCTCACTTCCTTTAGGCTTTTTGTAAACTAGTTTAATATCTGATTTGGTTTTCTTAGTTTTTAGAAATTCACTATAAGAATCGTAAATTTCAAGCAAAATATTATCAATAAAATATTGTGATTTAAATATTTTAATTTGCCCGGCTTCTATTTTTGATATATCAATAATGTCATCAATCAAACCTAATAGATCGTTACTACTGTTCTGGATAAGGCTGATGTAATGACTCTTTTCCTCTTCAGATGTTTCGGCATCACTTAAAAGTTGTGAAAACCCAATAATGGCATTCATTGGAGTACGAATTTCATGCGACATGTTAGCCAGAAAAGAAGACTTTAGTTTATCGGATTCTTCTGCTTTCTCTTTGGCATTTATCAAATCCTCCTCCATGTTTTTTCGGAAAGTAATGTCTTCCTTCATGCCAATAAAATGAGTGATTTGTCCGTATTCGTTTTTTAATGGAAAAATATTTGCCGACTCCCAATACAGTTCCCCATTTTTTTTCCTGTTTTGAAATTCGCCGTACCATTCTTTTCCAGATGTAATTGATTCCCATAAGGATCTATATACCATTTTTGAGGTATTTCCAGACTTTAAAATTTTTGGGTTTCTCCCAATTACCTCTTCAGGCGAGAATCCGGTAACTTTATAAAACTGAGGATTTACATATTCAATATTTCCTTGTAAATCGGTAATAACAACAATGGTTGGGC
>DAOVYU010000062.1 GCA_030635465.1 Bacteroidales bacterium
CTTTTCCTGTTCAGTGTCGCTAACCGAAAACCAGTATTTTATTAAAATGATCCCTGAACGTATCAACATACGTTCAAAGTTAGGACATGAACGAAGGAATTCCCAATATTCCTCATCGGTACAAAATCCCATAACCTGTTCCACAACAGCCCTGTTATACCAGCTTCTATCTAATAAAACCATTTCACCAGCAGCAGGTAAATGTGATGCATATCGTTGAAAATACCATTGAGTTCTTTCACGTTCAGTGGGTTTTGCGAGCGCCACAATCCGACTTATTCTGGGATTTAATTTTTCGGTTATCCGTTTAATTGTTCCTCCCTTGCCAGCAGCATCTCTTCCTTCGAATATAACTACCACTTTTAATCCTTGTTCACGGATCCATTCCTGCAGCTTAACAAGTTCTATTTGTAGGTTTTCAAGTTCTTTTATATAAAACTTTTCATCCAGTTTATCTTTTTTACCGTTTTCGTTTTTCTGTGACATTGTATTTATTTTCTACGATTAAAACCTTGAACAAATATAAGAAATCAATTAATTTATAGAATTCTTTTTACACCATCCCCTATTTCTGCAATATAAAATTCAGGAATAAGTCCAGTATAATGGATATAATTTTCTCCAACATTTTTTTTGTATTCATCAATTTGATGCTTATGGACCAGACTAACTGTGCAACCTCCAAATCCCCCACCTGTCATACGTGATCCGAGAACACCTTCAACTTTTTTTGCTTCTTCAACTAAAATATCCAACTCTTCACATGAAACTTCATAATCATTCTTGAGCGATTCATGCGATTCAAACATTAAACGCCCAAATGTTTCAAGTTCTCCTTTTTTAAGTGCTTTTACGGCATCAACAACACGTTGGTTTTCATTTACTACATGTTTTGCACGTTTTCTGATTACAGGATCAGTAATTTTTGTTTTGTATTTGTTAAAAGAATCAACTCCCAGATCACTTAAGTTATTAATATTCATTTCTTCGTTTAAGATTTCTACAGCTTTTTCACATTGACTTCTCCGTTCATTGTATTTAGAATCGGCAAGTGCTCTTTTTTTGTTCGTATTACTTATTACAATCTTATAATCACCCAATTGAAGCGGGACCAATTCATAGTCAAGTGTTTCACAGTCCAGGAAAACAACATGATCTTTTTTCCCCATTGTGACTGCGAATTGGTCCATAATCCCACACTGCATTCCGACAAACTCATTCTCTGCCAATTGTGAAATTTTAATGATTTCAAAGTTAGTTAATCCCAATTGCATTAACGAGTTTATGGCATATGCGGTAACTACTTCAATGGATGCAGAGGAAGATAATCCAGCTCCGTTGGGTATATCACCGGCATACAACAATTCCATTCCCGGAACTGGTAATTTTCTGTTGTGAAATTCATTTACTACTCCTAGCGGATAATTGATCCATTCATTACCAATGGGTTGGGCTGCCTGGTTTTGGCAAACTTCAGCAGTCATTGGGAAATTCATGGATTTAAATTTGAGCATTGTTTCTATAGTTGGTCGTACCACCAGGTAAGTGCCAACTTGAAGACTACAAGGTAAAACAAACCCTCCATTATAATCAGTATGTTCTCCAATAAGATTAACACGACCAGGAGCGAAAAATACCTGAATATCTTCTACATCTCCGTCATTTATTTTAATAAATTCTTCTACAAGAGATTGAATGTTCATATTTAAATATTGCTAAATCATATATCAAATTTTACCTCAAGGGGGTCTTTGGTAATATATCAAAAATCGTATTAACCCATTGTTCCTTTTACTGCTCCGCCATCCACACTGATTGTCTGACCTGTAATGTACCCCGAAAGTGGTGAAAGCAACCATGCACCAAGGGTTCCAAACTCCAACACATCCCCCATCCTTCCGACTTTAATCTCAGATTCATATTTTTGTTTGGCTTGCTCGATACTGATATTTTCCACTTCACTCCTCTTTACATACAACCGGTATGCAGCAGGGGTATCATGAAATCCGGGAGCCATCACATTTAGCGTAATTCCTTTATGGGCAATTTCCTGCGACAAGGTTTTTACAAATCCTACTACGGCCAAACGCAAGGAATTACTTAATACCAGGTTTTCAATTGGTTGTTTTACCGACTTGCTTTCGATGAAAACAAATCTTCCATATTGCTGTGCTTCAAATTTTGGAAGAAAAGCCTTTGTGATTTCAACTTTCCAGCGTAAAATTGTATCATAAGCCGTATCCCAATCTTCTATATTTGTCTCCAAAAATGATTTAGCAGGTGGTCCTCCTGCATTGACTAATATACCATCGAGATACTTATCACCAATCAGGTCAATTAATTTATTAATGGTGGTGGATTTTGAAATATCTCCGCAAAGAGTTGTGATTTGATCTGAATATTCTTTGTAAAACTTATCTAGTTTTTCACTATTTCTTGCAACCGCAATAATATTAGCCCCATCATTCAGCAGGGCACGTGCACATCCATTTCCTAAACCACTTGTAGCACCAGTGACAATAAACAATTTGTCCTTAATTCCTAAATCCATAATGTCAATATTTAAATCTATGTCTATTAATCAATCTATACTCAATTTGAATTAGACCGTCATCGAGCCCGCAATTTGGCTGGAGAAGCGATCTCATATTATGTACCGTATATACTTAATTGAGATTGCTTCACGCATAATCCCTATCCTACCCTTCAGTTCGCAATGACGTTAATTTATTGATTTATTTTATAGTAAAAAGACATCAACAATCACTTATAATTAACTACTATTCAACATCATAATCCTCTTTGCCACTCCTCCCGCAAAGAAGCCTTTTCGGGATTATAAATAGCATTTCTTAATTGATCCAGCATTTGTTCTTTATCCCTCGAAAGAATACCTTTCAAAGTCAGGTAGTTCGATGCATGATCGCTTCTAAACACCACATTTTCAAGTTCAGTATGGGAAATAAATAAAAGTTGTTCTTCCAATAATTGTGTAATATTCATTTCCTGGTAAACACCTTTAAACCTGGTTTTATAATGATCTATCCCGTAAGGAAAACTTAGTACCAGAGTAGATAAAAATTCAGGTTGAATAGCATTTACAACTTTTGCTGAATTAATGGCATGTTGATCAGAATAAAGTTTTCCCCCAAGACCATTGATGATCATAACAGATAGTTTAATTCCTGCTTCTTTAACCTTTATTAGATTTTTAATTGTTGAAGCTGAAGATTCACCTTTATTGATCAATTCTAATAACTGATCATCCCCTGACTCAATCCCCACATACAATAATTTAAGACCGGCTTCTTTTAATTGAATTAATTCTTTAATAGTTTTGTTCTCAATGTCTTTAGCTATGGCATAAGCAGAAATTCGAGATACTTTTGGAAAAGACTTATTTATAGTCTCCAATATTTCAAGTAACTTGTTTGTCGACAGAACCATGGCATTTCCATCGGCCAGAAAAATCTTTCTGGTTTCCGGAGCAATTTCTGAAAAGGTATTTATCTCTGCCTTTATATCTTCAATATTTTTTACCCTGAATTTTTTGGATTTATACATTTCACAAAAGACACACTGATTCCATGAACAACCAATTGTAATCTGGAATATTACACTGTAGGCTTCGCTGGGTGGTCTAAAAACAGGTTCATCATATTTTAATGGAAAATTAAACATGCAATCTTTGATAATATTTTTAGTAATGTTTTTTACTTTAGCCAAAAATTGAACAACAAAGTTATAAAAATTCACATGCGACATTTATACACCATTATTTTCATCTTGCTTTTTAGTTTTGGGTCTTCTATAATTGCCCAAACAAATTATCTTCCTGAAAATCTAAACCTTTCTTACAATGGAAAATTCATTACCCACAAGCATAACCCTGAATACAGAAATATATCAGACAATGGATTGTATGGGGTTACTTACAACATCGGAAATGTTACTGATGAACAACGAGAGATTTTAAATTTCAAATTTTACGAACAGGATAAATTAGTTTATTCATTGAAACAATTGCCTGGTTCGGATCTATATATTTCAAACAGTGGTTATATAGCTGTAATGAACATGAATTTCCATTTCAAACAAGAGTTAACAATAATCATTTTTGATAAACTGGGAATGGAAATATTTAATGATTCATATGTTTATGCCTCACTATTTGGATTTTCTCCTTTAGGAAATAAGTTTGTTATTGGAACCGAAGACAAGTTGACAATTGTTGACCTGATGGAAAGCAAAACTATACACTTTGCCTGTGGAAGTAAATTTGCATTCTCACCTGATGAAACGATATTTGCCACTAGCAGGGAAAATCAGTTGAAAGTTTACCAGAACCATAAACTTCTCAGAACTATAAATACTGATTTGTTTTATCCCCGGGGCCTTACAATTTCAAACGATATTAATGTTGCTATTATCGGGAAAAAGGAATTAAAGATTTATTCAGTTTACGATGGAGAGTTGATTTCAGAAAATACACTGAAAGAATACAATTCTTATCGTGATTTGAGAATTTGGAATAACAGAATATTGGCGGGAGTTCATTTTAAATTAGATGGTGTCTCAAAAGGAATTCTTCAAGTCTTTAATTTGAGCGGAGAAATACTTGATACAGAAGAAATAGCTCATAAGAATTACCAGACATTTAATAATTCTCCTAAACTGAAATCAACAACTACCTATGATCCGATTCCCTGGCCATTCTTTCCTTTTGACACCATACATAAAGTATGGAACCACTACGAACAACACATGGGTGATGGATCGGGTGACTGGTCATACTTGCACCAGGGATTGGATATTGAAGTGCCGATAGACGAACCAACTTATGCGGTGCAGGAAGGTTGGGTAAAACTGGTATTAACCCTTGGAGGAGCTATATACTGGAGGGTTGCCATCAGTCCTGTACAGTCTTCTGGATATTCTGATGGTTGGTTATACGCTCATCTGGTAGAAAATAGCATACAGGTGGATGTGGGGGATTATATAGAAATGCATGATTATTTAGGGGATATTATTTATTGGTCTGATGATTGGGGTCATATCCATTTTGTAAATATCAAGGATCAGGGTGAAATATGGTATTATGATGACGATGAATGGGGAATCAATTTTAATCCTTTATTAGCCTTAACACCCAATACAGATAATGTTCCACCTGTAATTGAGAATTTTTCATCCAGTTCAAAATTTGGATTTTATGTAAATGAAACCTCAAATTATCTTGATTCAGATGACCTTTATGGTGATGTGGATATTGTAGCTAAAATAAGTGAATACCACGGCACGTCTGAATGGGAACAACCTGCTTTTAAAACCTATTACTGGCTTAATAAACTTCCTGAGGATACCGCCATTTTTCCGAAAACACTTGGGCAGATATTAAACCATCAGTATCCATTTTATAGTGGTGCCAACTATTATCCATATGCTGACATCCTTTATAAAAAGGATTACAATCATCCTTCACCACCATGGATGAACTGGGACAGGGATTACTATCAAATATTGACGAATAACAATGGTGATTCAATTATAGACCTGTCTGAAGCACAACTGGCGTTCCCAACTGCTGACTATCCTGACGGAGATTACAGGATATTTGTAGAAGCCTGGGATGAATCAGGAAACATGGCCTTAGATAGCATGGATATAACTTTTGATAATTTTAATACTGGAATTGGAGAACCAGGCGTCTCAGATTTAATAGAGGTAAAATGTTATCCGAATCCGGCCAAAGAATATGTAGTCTTTGAGTTGAGTGTTTTGGGTTCTGGGTTTAATGTTAAGGAAAACAATGAGATTAGGATAACTGATACATTTGGTCAGCAGGTGGGTGTATTACCTATAAATAATGATAAAGTAGTTTGGGATATACGAAATATAAATTCAGGTATATATTATTACACCTTAAAATCAGGTAATTCAATAAAATCTGGAAAGTTAATAATTTCGAAATAGGCATATCATTCGTCTGACCACTGCCAGTGTGTATGCTTTCGCGCAGTGGTCCGACGAATACTGCACTGGTAGTGGTCTGGCGAATCATCGTAATACACACAATCCATTGTGAATAAATAAATTTTGACTTGAGGTCAAAGGGTTCTAATTTTGCGGCCTTTAAAACTAGGAGATTAAAATAAAGAAAGTCATTCAATAATTCATTAATTCTAAATGCAGGAAACGATTTTAATCCTTGATTTTGGATCGCAATACACACAATTGATTGCCAGACGTGTAAGGGAGCTGAATGTGTATTGTGAAATTCATCCCTTTAATTCTTTTCCGAAAGTGAATAATCACATTAAAGGTGTGATACTGTCTGGAAGTCCGTTTTCTGTAAGCGATGAATCATCTCCTGTACCCGACTTATCTGAAATAAAATCTAAGCTACCTTTATTAGGTGTTTGTTATGGCGCGCAACTTTTAGCTAAAAATCTCGGTGGAGGTGTGTTGCCATCAAAAATCCGGGAATATGGCCGGGCAAACTTATCTTTTATTGACTCTTCAAATGAGTTGATGAAAGGGATGACAAATGATTGCCAGGTGTGGATGTCTCATGGCGATACTATA
>DAOVYU010000135.1 GCA_030635465.1 Bacteroidales bacterium
GGATGGCTCCAAAGTCTTTTAAATATTTCCCATTGGACCAGAAATCAGTTTTTATTGCTATGGGTATAACAGGAACTCCGGATTTGCCAGCCAGCTTAACAGCCAGCGAGTTAAATTCTTCAGGCTTAAATTGAACATTTCGAGTACTTTGAGGAAAAATGACAATAGACATGCCATTTGATAAAAGCTCCTTGCCTTTGGTCATGACCGTTACCAGATCATCCCTCGAATTTGACCTGCTTACCACAATGGGATCACGAGAACGCATGATCGGTCCGAAAACAGGATAGTTGATCAAGTTATCTTTTACAACAAACGTCGTGTCTTTTCGTGGTGCAATAATACACGGAAATATCATTGTTTCCAGAATACTCATGTGATTGCTGACAAAAATTACTGGGTCTTTACAATTAGAAATATTATCCAGGCCACTGAGAGAAAATCTTCCTCCACAACTTTCAATTAACTTAAAAATATCGTAAGAAGACTTTGCCCAGTCAGCAGTGTCATAAAGGCCTTTTTTTGCCATGCTGCTACTTCTAAAAATCAGACCAATAAATTTACTTAAAAAGACGACACGTGTATTGAATGCAAGTCTATCCAGGAATAAACGGGGTGTGTCAGGATCCGTGTGATAGGAATCCTTTTTAAAATATATATATTTTGAATTTTCTTTGCCTTCCATACTCTTCATTGAATATCGAAAACGCAAATTTAATAATTATAAATAATTTCTTTCACCCGGCCAATCAATCCATTTTCCAAGCGCACTTTAATACCATGAGGATGAGAAGATGCTTTCGTCAATATATCTTTTACAATTCCTTCAGTTAATTTTCCTGATCGTTGATCCTGCTTTTGTACAATGCTTACTTCAACTCCTTGTTTTATATTTGCTCTTTCTGTTTCTTTCATCAAATTAGTTTTATGCCTTCATGGTCCATTACGATCAATCTTTTTTTATAGAGTGCACCGATGGATTTTTTGAATGTTTTTTTACTTATTCCGAAAATTTCGCTGATGACTTCAGGTGGACTTTTATCATTCACAGGAATAAATCCATCCTGATCTTTTAATTTTGCCAATATTTTTCCCATTACATCATCTACATTCTCATATCCGGATTTTTGAAGCCTGAGGTCAATTTTATCATCCTCCCTTATTTTTCTAATATATCCTTTTATATGTTGACCCATCTCTAATTTCTGAAAGACTTCATTATCGTAAAGAATCCCGGAATGTGTTCCTTCAATGATGGCTTTATATCCAATATTTGTTTTATCATAAATAAATAAATCCACTTCATCGCCTTCATTAAACTCGACAGGCGTCAAATCAAGGAACTGGTCCAGTTTGGTTGAACCTGTAATTCGTTGGCTTCTTTCATCCAGGTAGATATATACAATATAAGATCGTCCCTCTTCCACAATTTGTTTTTGTTCGCGGTATGGAACCATAAGATTTTTTGGCAAACCCCAATCAAAGAAAGCACCATATTTGGTCACTGATACAACTTTTAGAAAAGCAAATTCTCCAACCACTGCCTCGGGTTTCTCAGTTGTGGCAATAGGCCGATTTTCCGAATCCCGATAAATAAATACTTCAATAACATCACCTGTATTAAGATCCTTAGGGACATATTTTTCGGGAAGCAGGATTTCTCCCAGTTCTTCTCCATCAAAATATACACCGAAATCAACTTTCTTTAGTGCTATCAGGTTGTTTAATTTACCAATTTCTACCATGTATTATTATGTTGAAATGATATTATATGATTGGCATGCAAAGGTAGGTCTTATTTATTCATTTAAATCCCAATTATACTCCATAAATTCAATGGTAGCTTTAGGATCCAGTTTTATTTTAGAAAATTGGTTCAGGTAATCAATTAAACTTCCCTGCTTTGTAAAATCATCACCAAACCAGTTAAATATTTGAGAAACATTGGCCTTACTTTTTTTTATCGAATTTTTCGATAGATCATTGATAAATTGTTCACCCTGTTGTTGTAACTGTTGCTCTAAATCATCTGCATCATAAGCCTTATTCAGCAATATTGGGCACGAAACTGCAGCACATACCAGCGCGAAATGGATACGGGATTCATTAAACTCTTTTCTGATAATTTCATGTTCAATTTCATTGAGAGTATAAGTTTGGTCTCCCAGCTCAATAAATTTTATATCCCAGGCTTTTTTGATATCCATAATGCTTTTTACAGGATAATGCTCTACAATGAGTGCAATAGTAAATGCATTGTAAGCATTAATCCAATAAGTCAGTTTTTCATTTCCAGACCAGGAATCTTGCGGGACTTGTTCACTCAAAAGTTGAATGTATGCATCAAGTTGGGATTTGTCTTTTTTAATTCCTTTGTAATCCACTTTGCCATCTGTTGAAACATAGGTTTTTAATAATTCATCCCAGATTCCATGATCCACTGAATTGATTGAAGGATTTGCAAATAATAGATTACTGTATAACCAAAAACTGATTATAAAAATCAAAACTTTTTTCATCTTTGTTTTCTTTCTTGATAAACAATCAAAAGATCAGGTTTGTTTTAAAAAGATATTGTTTTAAATGGTTTCCTTGAACAGTTCAATTTTTTCAAGTAGTTTATTAAAGAACCGATTGCGTTCCTTGGCATTAACTGAACTAATCAGAATGGATTCTTTTAAAAGACCATTCAGGTAATTTTTAACACCAGTGCAAAACTCAGGATCTGTTGTAAACAGTAAACTTAGTACGTTATAAGTAAGGTAGGTTGCAGTGAAATTATCTGTTTCAACGAAAATGGTATTGTCATTCAATACCACTTCATTTTCATAAAACCGGTAACTATTTTCTACACCGTTGGATTCAGTCCCATAATGATATTTGAAACCAAGCTCTGCTTGTTTCTTTATATGTTCGATCCAGATATACAATTTGTCGCACAATATTAAAATGTCATCTTTTCTTTCAAACAGACCCGAAATCCAATAATGTTCTATTTGTTTAAATGTGATATTGAAAGTGTCTTCATTCCATATTTCAATGGTCGGAATTTTAATAGAAGCTGTCAGGATTTGTTCGCCAATCTGCCGAATTTCATCATCCACGTATCTTAGTGTAAATTTTTGATCCTGGTATTGAGGAAATTGAAATAAAGTCTTTTCCCAGAAAAACATTTTAAAAGCACCTATTTCAGGAAACTGGAAATAATGAAATAGAGGTGGATCCTTGGCTGCATAAATAATTGAATTTGTTTTTGTTTGTTGAATCTTCCGAATGTCTTGCAAAACGGTTTTTAACCAGGATTTTACACCAAAATCCGGAGGAACAATAGGGTAATGTTTAAAAGTTACATTGTCGCTTTGGATATTAAACAGTGAATCACAAGAGATATTAAAATGTTTGGATAAAATGTATAACTCTTTGATAGAGAGTGCTTTTTCTCCTCTTATGCGACGGTATGAACTGTCGTAGCTGATATGGAGTAATTCAGAAATTTCATCAACAAGTGATATGTATGATGGGATGTTCTCTCTAATCTTCTGAAAGAGAAAATTTTGCGTTTCCATGGATTAGGCGTTTTCCCAAAGATACGCAATTTTTGCAAAAATTGCTAATTTGAGAACCAACTTTTTGCAATAATTAATTTTATAATAGCTATTTCAAATAGATTTAGTAATTATAAATTGATAAATAATCTTAAAAATGTAAGTTTGGCAATAATCCAAAAATGCCTTCTGTTTGTCTCTCTTTTGTCGTTTTGAATCAGGTACTACTGATTGTAAATTTGTTTTAAACAATCAATAAAAATCTTAAAACATAAAACGATGAAAACAAAAGCAACATTACTAATCCTTCTGACAATTTTTGTTTCAGTACAGATAATTAAAGCCCAGGATGAAATTCATAAAAAGACAGATGAAGTGATCCTTTGTAAAGTAAAGGAAATTGGCCTTGATGATATCAAATATCAAATGTCCGATCGTGATGATGAAATTATTTTTAGCATTAGCAAAAATAGCGTTTCAAAACTTATTCTTGAAAATGGTGAAGAACTTGTTTTTGAGGATAGTTTTAACAATCCTGAAAACTATCTTGACAACAAGAAAAATGCTTTAAAAATTGATTTCTTATCACCCTTAACAGGCAATACATCCATTTCCTTTGAACACTGTATACGTCCTGGACGAAGTTATGAAGTTACACTGGGAATCATTGGATTGGGAATTGATCCAAACGAAATCAAACAGGCTGGATTCTTTGTGAAGGGTGGTATGAAATTAATTAAAACTCCGGACTTTTATTTGAGAGGAATGCGTTATTCCCATATTTTAAAAGGATCATATATAAAACCTGAAATTGCTTTTGGATATTATTCAAGGGATTATAAAGATCATGACTATTATTATGGGAGCAAAACCTCTCGCGATGCTATAATTTCAGGAGCCTTGTTTTTAAACTTTGGCAAACAATGGATTTTCGATAATGCCTTCCTCATGGATTTCTATTTTGGATTGGGTTATGGTTTTGATGACGGACCAGTTGATGGTGGATATCATTACGGATATCTTGTTGGCTCAAGCAGTTTCCCAATAGCAGCACAAGCGGGCTTAAAAATTGGATTCTTATTTAAATAACCGTGTAACTATTACAAAATAACTGAGCATTATGTAAACTGAATCTTTAGACCTAAAACAAAAAGTCATGAAAACAAAAATTTTAAAAGGAAACGAACTACAGGAAAAAGTACTGAGCAAAGTAAGTCAAGAAATAATGACTCTATTCGATGAGTATAACCAAAAACCTGGAATTGCCTTTATTGGGTTTTTGGGTGTGCCATTGGGTAAATACAATATACCACTTCATGTAAATATGGCAAAGAGGCTGGGATTTAATGTGTTGAGTGAAATTAAACCCGAACAGGTTACAGAAGTTGAATTGTTTAAATTAATAGACAAACTGAATAAGGATAGTGATATCCATGCAATCGTCCTGCTACAACCTATACCAGCACATTTAAATTCTGTCAGGATCACAAATAGAATTGATCCGGATAAAGAAGTTGAAGGATTTCATCCTCAAAA
>DAOVYU010000272.1 GCA_030635465.1 Bacteroidales bacterium
GGTGAAATTATTGAAAACCCAATCCTTTCAAACTTTAAGGAAGGTTTATCAGTTCTTGAATATTTCATTTCAACACACGGTGCTCGTAAAGGTTTGGCCGATACTGCTTTAAAAACAGCTGATGCTGGTTATCTTACACGGCGATTAGTAGATGTTTCGCAAGATGTAGTAATTACAGTAAATGACTGTGGTACATTAAGAGGGTTACGAACAACTTCTCTGAAAAAGAATGAAGAGATTGTTGAAACATTATACGACAGAATTTTAGGTAGAACAACTTTACATAATATTTATCATCCGAATTCAGGCGAATTATTGGTCTCAGCTGGTGAAGAATTAACAGAGGAGATTTGTAAATTAATAGAAGAATCACCTGTTGAAGAAGTTGAGATAAGATCGGTATTAACCTGTGAGGCCAAACGAGGTGTTTGTTCTAAATGTTACGGACGAAATCTGGCAACAGGAAGAATGGTTCAGCGGGGAGAAGCCGTAGGTGTTATTGCAGCCCAATCAATTGGTGAACCAGGAACACAGCTAACACTGAGAACATTCCACGTGGGTGGTACTGCTTCTAATATTGCCATTAGTTCTAAAATAGAAGCAAAATATGACGGCAAGATTGAAATTGATGAGCTTAGATCTGTTGAATATACAGATGCTGAAGGTAAAATCTATGGGATTGTAATTGGTCGATCAGCAGAATTACGGATCATTGATAAAAATACCGGAATTGTATTGATGTCAAATAATATACCTTACGGTGCCAAATTATACTTTAAAAACAAAGGCAAAGTTAAAAAAGGAGCAACCATTGCTGAGTGGGATCCATACAATGCAATCATATTGTCTGAACTTGGTGGAAAAATTAAGTTTGATAACATAATAGAAGGTGTAACCTACCGAATAGAATCTGATGAGCAAACAGGTTATCATGATAAGGTAATTATTGAATCACGTCAAAAGGCGAAAAATCCTTCAATAAAAATCATGAATAACAAAAATGAGGAAATCAAGTCTTACGATATCCCGGTTGGATCTCATATAATTGTAAGTGAAGGAGATAAGATTAAATCGGGTGATATTCTGGTTAAAATTCCTCGTGCCATTGGTAAATCTGGTGATATCACCGGTGGTCTGCCACGTGTAACTGAGTTATTTGAAGCACGTAACCCATCTGATCCTGCGAAAGTTTCTGAAATTGATGGAGTTGTTTCATTTGGCAAAAAACTGAAGCGTGGAAATCGTGAAGTAATCATAACTTCCAAAACAGGTGAAGAAAAGAAATACCTGATTGCTACTTCCAAGCAAATTCTTGCACAGGAGAATGACTATGTTAAAGCTGGAACTCCGCTTTCAGAAGGCGCCATGACTCCTGCAGATATCCTTGCGATTAAAGGACCTATGAAAGTGCAGGAATATATAGTAAATGAAATTCAGGAGGTATATCGTCTACAGGGTGTAAAGATCAATGATAAACACTTTGAAACGATTGTGCGTCAGATGATGCGTAAAGTAGAAGTTGCTGATCCAGGTGATACTAAATTCCTTGAAGGTGAGCTTGTAAATAAACTTAACTTCCAGGATGAGAATGATGATATATTTGGTAATAAGGTGATCGTAGATTGTGGTGATTCACAATTATACCGTTCAGGTATGATTGTAAGCGCACGTAAACTAAGGGAAGAAAATTCACAGCTCAAACGGAAAGATAAATTATTGATTGAGTCGCGTGATGCTAAACCAGCTACAGCACGTCAGGTGCTTCAGGGAATTACTAAAGCTTCCTTGCAGACAAGTAGTTTTATTTCTGCCGCATCTTTCCAGGAGACTACCAAAGTATTAACTCAAGCCTCTATCAATGCCAAATCTGATAGTTTGAATGGTTTGAAAGAAAATGTAATTGTAGGACATTTGATTCCTGCAGGTACAGGATTGAGAGACTACGAAAACCTGATCGTTGGTTCAAAAGAGGAATATGAAGCATTAATGGCATCAAAAGAAGAATAAATTAAACAAAAAACTACAATACTATGGCTGAACAAAATCAAAAAAAGCAAATTAATATTGAGTTAAGTGATGAAATGGCTGAAGGTACTTATTCGAACCTGGCCATCATTACACATTCACATTCCGAATTTATTGTAGATTTTATAAAGATGATGCCCGGTGCTCCTAAAGCAAAGGTTAAGTCAAGGATTATCCTAACACCCCAACATGCTAAAAGGTTGTTTAAAGCATTACAGGATAACATTATCAAATTTGAACGTTTGCATGGTGATATAAAAGTTCCTGAAGCTGAAAATTTGCCATTGAATTTTGGTGGACCTAAAGCAGAAGCATAAGCTAAAAGAAAATAAGCTTAAAGCAGTCTGAAAAGGCTGCTTTTTTTATTTATTATCAATACATATTTTGTCTCCGAAAGAACTAATACTTAATAATATCATCCAACGTCTGTTTAATTTCTGCTAGCTGGATACTGGTAATACTTCCAATTTTTTTAATGAGTCGACTTTTTGAGATAGACCGAATGTGAAAAGTTAAGACTTCTGATTTATTTGATAAGCCATTTTGGTCATCGGGGTTAAGTATCACATTTCCTTTATAAGCTTTAATCTTAGTAGTTAATGGGCATGCTATTACAATTTGCAAATATGTATTCAACATGTTACCGCTTACAATAACTACCGGACGGTATCCTTTCTGTTCACTTCCTTTGGCTGGGTTGAGATCTGCAAACCAGATTTCTTGCTGCTTCATTCGTCCAATTGTTTCAGATAGTCCTCCATGCCCTCTTCTGCTATCCCAAGTATATCAGAGTCTTCAGCAGTTTGCTTATATGATTTAACATATTCAGCCCGGGTTAAGTGATCCAGGTAAATGCGTAAGGCTTTCACTATGATCTTATTTTTGGGTACCGACAATTTCCCAGATGTTTCATTGAGTCTCTTAAAGACATCTTCGGGTAAAGTACTGGTAAAAGTAACCATAAATTTCAATTTATATTTATATATTACAAATATAAATCATAAATACAGAAAATACAAATAAAATAATACAAAATTTTAAATACCTGTTATATACACCTCTGTTTTCAGATTCTCAGGTTTAGTCTTATCCTGACTATTCAGATATTTTTCAAAACAATGAAAGTCTCGCAATGCTTATTTACTTTTCCAATCTTGCAATATTAATGCATACAATAATATCCTACAATTTACGTAATTTTGAAACCAATAAATATATTCCGGATTTGAAAATATTAATTCAATTTACATACCTGCTTTTGTTTCTTTCCTTCTTAATGATGAGGTCATCTCCGGTATTGGCACAAAAACCCACCAAAGTTAAACTGGTTAAAGCCAACGACCTAAAATATGATAAACGGCTTGGTACAAAGGTACAACGGCTCATTGGAAATGTCGTTCTTAAACAAGACAGCACTTTATTGTTTTGCGACAGTGCTTATTTATATGAATTGACCAATAGCTTCAAAGGATTTGGGAATGTCCATATCAAAGCTTCGGATTCATTGAACATATATAGCGATTTACTTGATTATGACGGAAATACTAAAATGGCTGAATTGCACTACAATGTACGATTGGAAGAAACAAGGGCAACTTTGTATACAGAACATTTATGGTATAATCGTGCGGAAGAAATAGCCTATTACTTAACTGGAGGAAAAA
>DAOVYU010000321.1 GCA_030635465.1 Bacteroidales bacterium
TAATACTAATTGCAAATGTTTTTGTTCTTTTCTCCAATTGTGCTGCGAATTCTTTATTATTCATGATTTGTTACTTTTAGCTTTAAGTACTCCAAGTATTTTAGTTCACTCCAAGTACTTGTTTGTAATTCTTCGACAAATATATGGGAGGATGAAAAACTGATTCGGTTTGGAAGTACTTATACCCGTTTATTATCCGATTATAACCGGTTATTATTTTTTATACGGATATATTGCTGATTTTATGCTTGTTGATAAGTGTATTTTTTGCTTAAAATCGAAAGTAATGAAAATATTTCATGAATAAATTTAGATCCCTGCTCTATTGGCAGGGAATTTTAACAGGAAAACATGAGGAAATTATATTTTAAAACCCAATACTACCACATCATCAATTTGTTCCTGATCTCCTTTCCAATCATTGAAAGTTTTATCCAGAATTTCTTTCTGTTCGAAAATGGGTTTGTGTGAATTCTCGAGAAGTAATTTTTTAAATGGGCTATACTTGAATTTCTTTCCATCCGGCCCACCAAACTGATCGGCAAAACCATCACTGAAAAGATAAATGATGTCTCCTTCATGAACCTGGAATTCGTGCATGCTGAACTTATCCATTTTCTGGTCATTTGAAAAATAATCTAAGTGTTCATAGAGGTCTGTCTTACAAAAACAGAAAAGCATTTATTCTATGGTATTTATATTATAAAAATTAAACAGAAATATAGGTTTTTGTTAGCCATAAAACCATCCGGTAATAAAAAAAGCTGATCAACAATGACCAGCTTTTTTACCGTATTGGTGACAACTTTATTGCTGGTAGGTTGTTCTTCAACAGAGCCCACTTCCTCTTCAAGTTGACAAATGGAATATAAAACTAATTTTTCTAAAAATCACCAACTATTTTTGAGCTCATTACCTAATTAATTTTAAGTAAGTCAAATATATTAGTTGCAGATATAAAGTGTTTTATACATGTAAAATGTAAAAAATGATTCTGATCAACTTATAAAGTTAACATTCACTTTAATACCGGATAATTTTGTATTAATATTAACAGCAAATTCTTAAAAGCATGTAAGCAATTTATAAACAGATGAAAATTATTTTACTTAAACGCCTTCTCAAGTAAACCATCACCTTCAAGTTTCAGGCGATCAAAATATTCAGGAACTTGTTTACCCATTAGTTTATCAACATAGAGTTTAGCAAGATATTGTCCTAGCATAAAACCTTGTCCGCGTAATCCTACAAATAAACCTTTATCAGTATCAATAATCATGCGTGGTTCAACATAATAGCCTGACCAAACAGCCTGGAATCCTACGGATGACAATTCAGGAATCCAATCCACAAAAATTTCAGAAACTATTTCAATAAAATCCTTTGAGTTTATTTTTAAGTTTTTATCCGTTTCCTTTGATTCAATAGCCGGTGATGCACAACCAATAATTTGTCCTGTTTCGGCCAATTGTTGTCCGTAAACTGCTGTGAATCCTTTGTATCTTCTACGATCAATCAACATACTTAGCGGATTTCCATTTATTCCCATCATTGGTAACCGGCGGGTAATAAAAGCTTGGTGTTTTACAGGAAATAAGCCGGTTTCAATTCCAACAGATTTTGCAAATTTATCTCCCTCATCTCCCAATGCATTAATAAATATATCAGTTTGATATTCCGTAAATTTCCTGTTATGATCCTGCACTAAAATTATGTACTGACTTCCTTCCTTCCTAACATCAATAATTTTTGTATCCTCAATAATTTCTCCGCCTTTTGCAATTCCTAATTTTCGAATCAGGTCAATTACCCTACCGGGAGTTGCCTGCCAGCAATCATTAGTTTTTAAAGCAGCTTTATATTTTTTAAGGTTTTGATTAAAGAATCCTGAAATTTCGTTTTGGAAATTTTTCGGGTCAATCATTTTAGCATCCTGCCATGACATTGAATCTTCCAAGGCTTTGTACATTTCATCATCATGTGCAAATGTTACGTAATTAATCAACCTGAAATCAATATTTTCCACTGCCTGGAGGTTTTTGAATATCTCAAGGTTTTTTCCGGCAATATCAGAAAGTTCTGGTAAGCTAAAGACAGGCCTTCCTCCTGCAATATTTCTCCACGATGATCCATGGCCATAATTTATCATAACCGGGTCTAATCCAGCTTCGGCTAAATACCTGAATAATGCACTTCCTCCAATTCCGCCACCGGCAACAAAAGATTTTACTTTAATTGGTTCTTTTCCTGATTTATCAAGATTAGTTACAGTTATTTCTTTGACATTGTGCGGATAAATTTCACCCAAAGAAACCTGGTTTGAAAGTGGGCCGCGAGGAGTTGCTTCACCAACTAATGAAATGTCATAACCGTACAATGTTTGCTTGAGCCTTTTAATACAACGCTTTCCACGACATGCTCCCATACCCAAACGGGTGGTATGTTTCACTTCATCTACGGAAATGAACTTTCGTTTACCAATTACTTTAAGAATATCATCTAGTTTTACATCGTCGCAATGACACACATAAGTCTCGGTATCAATATTATTATCAAACTCTTTTAATTCAACTTTTTCAGGATAAACTTCTTTGATAATAAATCCCCTCACATCTTTTATATTAGCTTCATTGTAAAGGTTGGCAATCTTACATCGGGCAATATGAGTTTTGTTTTTCTTTCTTAAGATTTTTTCAATTTGGCCTTCACCAATTTTCTTACCATAATTATCAACAAAAAATACATCATGGCCAGCTTCCATATCAAATTCAATTGGTAAGAAAACCCAATTTTTCTTTGTACTATATCCGAATATTGCCAAACCCGGACATTGGTAAACACAGTCCATACAGCCAATGCACTTATTAAAATCGATCAAAGGAACATTGCTGGTAGATGGCTTTTTGATAGCACCATGCTTACATGCAAATTCACAAGGATTGCAGGCAAATCCGTATATACAATCAATTAGCACAAAGGGTTTTTCATTTTCGCGCTCTTCAGTTGGCATAAAAGGTGCCTGAATAACTTTTATGGGATGTTGTTGAGAATCGATATATTCCTTAGAAATAGAGAGATATTTATTGTAATCATATCTTTCCTGCATTTCTTCAAAAATCTCATAAGCAACTTGTTGCCCTCTAACAACAGCACTTGTTCCCTCACCTATACGGATTGCATCTCCAGCTCCATAACATCTTCTGCTAAAAATTTCTTTTCCTTTTATTAACAATGCATCATCAGA